>JBBADN010000026.1:0-10998 GCA_041656455.1 Sphaerochaeta sp.
ATTAGGCGTTGCCTTCCACCTCTATCCTGGGGCCGTCCACACCCGCTTAAATCACAGCCTCGGAGTCTTTCACCTCGCTAAGGAAATGATTGAAAGTATACTTCGCCGCGTATGCGATGAAGGACGCTTTACCCTCAAAGGAGTGCATCACTTCCTCGCTGCTGTCCTTCTTCACGATATCGGACACTTCCCCTTCACTCATAGCCTCAAGGAACTCCCCCTTCTCAGCCACGAAGAGCTCGCTACGCATTTACTAGATCGGGACAAGATCCTTCATGATGCACTCATAGCTTCTGATTTAGATCCTACTCTGATTAAAATTATTATTGATGAAAGTCTCCCCACTGACGATCCAGAGCTCTTACTCTATCGCTCAATGCTCAGTGGGGCACTAGATCCCGATAAACTCGACTACCTCAACCGTGATGCGTATTTTGCCGGGGTTCCCTATGGAGTGCAGGACGTCTCCTACATCACTGAGCACCTCTTAATCTTTGATGGTGCACTCGCAATTAACGCCTCTGCCCTTGGATCAGTTGAGCACCTCCTCTTTTCTAAGTATCTGATGTACCGCAACGTCTATTGGCACCGCGCAACGCGCAGTGCAACGGCGATGATCAAGCGCTATCTCTACGAAAACCTCAGTGATGGGAAAATTCAAGAAGAGGAGCTCTATGATTTAGATGATGAGAGCTTCTTCCTCCTCGGCAGTGAAGAGCGTCCACTTTCACAGCTAATTGCTGCAGTTCGATCTAACCAGCTTTACACCCCCGTTGTTGAAGAGGCGTTTGATAAAGAGAAGAGCCTTCATCAGAAAGCTGTTTCTCTAACCCATCGACGAGCGTTGGAAGAACACATTGAGACAACGTGCGGCCTTGGCCGAGGATCACTCGTCATCGATATTCCCGAGCACGTCTCCTTTGAATCAGACATTCCCGTCGTCAAAGATGGAACATACCTCGGAACCTTTGAACGCGTTGACCCACTCTTTAACCGTAGTCGCGCTCTTGAATTCACCTCCTCATTACGGATGGTTCGAATCTTCGCTGAGTCTCGGTGTGACCATCAAGCAATCCAGAAAAGTTGGGAGAGCCTTCATGAGTGATCAACTCGCTTATCAAACCCTATTAGACGGTAACCTGCCACCGTGGGTTCTTCGCTTTGTTAAAGCAACCGGTAAAGCGATTAATCGCTACTCGATGATTACCGAGGGCGATACGATCCTCCTCGCCGCCAGTGGTGGGAAGGATAGCCTCGCCCTTGCCCTCGCCCTCTCGCTTCGGAAGAAGTGGCTACCGATCGACTACACGCTTAAGGCAGTGATGATTAACTGGATTGAGCACCCCATCTGTGATGAATTTCGGCCACGATTGAAGAGCTTCTTCACCGACCTTGGCTATGAGTTTCACATCGTCGATGAACAGCAGCACTGCGCCTCGTTTGGCGATGAGTTTAACTGCTACCTCTGTAGCCGAAACCGCCGCCGAATTCTCTTTGATTGGGCGGCTAAGGAAGGAATTAAAAAGATTGCGATGGGCCATCACTTAGATGACTTAGTGGAAACATCACTGATGAATCTCTGCTTCCGCGCCTCCTTTGATACGATGAAGCCCGTCCAGGAGTTTTTTGGCGGGGAGATTGAGATTATTCGCCCAATGATTGAAGTCCATGAACGCCTTCCCCAGCGCTTAGCGGCGGCGTATGACCTTCCAATCATTAAACCGGTGTGTCCGTACGATCAAACGAATATTCGCTCCCAGCTAAAACCGATTATCGCTGAACTTTCAAACATTGACTCCCTTACCCGCGAACACATCTATAAAGCCCATCACTTTTGAGAATATGTGTAACGACTGTCCCATTTTCTAGTTTAATGGTATGATTAGTATGATGAAACGTTCGGCTCGAACTCGCCTTGGCGCGCTTCTATGTATTACTCTTGTGTTGATCCTCTCAAGTGCTTGGGCAGCTGAAGATGCTTCCCCTGAAGGCGAGGATCCGCTCAGTGTGCCCGACCATTCAACATCTATTACTATCCTAAATCCCCTTGACGGCCTCCTTGCTGATAGTGGGGATGATAGTGGCTTTGTCCAAGCTGTCGCGTTCTCTGATGGAACCTTTGGAATTATCGTAAATCCATCCTTTTCCCTTGGTCCCTTCTCTACGCGCTTAAATTTAACACTGAAAGGGAGTTTCGAGTTCGACCCCTTCAACCTCGACTTTGATTTTTCTGATTGGTCCGTCCCTGAGCGGGGTGAAGATGAATCCAATTGGCAGTACGGAATCAAAGTAGCAGCACACTACAGCCGCTTTATTCAAACCTTCCAGTTTGGCAATCCCTATGATCCACTCTTTTTCCGCTATGGAAAGCTCCTTGGCCCAACCCTTGGTGATGGAGCACTAATCAGCGGATACGTTGATCGCACAGTGGGCATTCTTTCCTCAAAACCTGGGATCAATATGATGATTGACGCCCAGAGTATTACAAAGGTCCCCAGCGGCTTCCACCTCCTCGTTGATAACGTCTTTGAACCAACGATGAATGCGTGGCGAATCTACTCGACACCCTTCGCCCATGAGCGCTACCTCTCCACCCTCCAGCTTGGACTCTCCTACGCAACGGGTCTAAGAACCCTTGAAGAGGAGGAGATTCGACGCCACTTCTTCGGCCTCGATTTTGCCCTTCCCCTCGTTGATACAAAGATTATAAAAGCGGACGTCTTTACTGACTTCCTCTTCCAGGGCTTTGACGTCTCTGCCCCCGAAATTGGCCTAGGAATTCGGAGCGGTATCCACGGTCGACTTGGCTCGCTTTTCACCTATAACGCCTCAATTACTGCCCCGTTGTACGGTCAATACTGGGCGTCATTTTTCACCAACGAATGGGCCGTTTCTTCCGCCCAGCAGCTAATCCTTCCCTTTGGTTCAAGCCGCTTTGAAGGAGCCCTTTCCTTCACCTGGCCGAAGCAAGAAGTCTTTTTTGGAGCAAAAATTGCGAGCGACTTGATCAACGGAAGCTTCGAAAACAACCGAATGTTTGCAAATCTCCGCTTTGACCACCTCATCTTCAATCTTCTATCTCTGGACTTGAGGTATGAAAAGCTTTATTCTACTACAAAAGGCGAAGGGTTCTTCGAAGGGCTTACGACTCTACGATCAGTAGACATCCAAGTGCTTGCGCTAATCAAGGTGAAGCCGTATGTTATTTCACTTGGTGCCACGTTTGCTTATGATGAACATGCTCGCCTTACATCGACTATTGACGCTGTTGTGAGGGTTGTCCTCCTTTAAAAACAGCGTTTAGGAGCGACCATGAACCGACGTAGAATCTTTATCATCGCTACCTTGCTCATCCTCATTATTCCTTTAAGCGTTTTCGCTCAAGAGTATGTGCGGGTTGTCGACGGCGAACTCTCCTCCCTACGCCTCTTTGATCCGAATGGAAGAGCAATTGACCTCGAAGACTTGGATCTTGATTCAATCCAGTTAGGTACAATTATAGTTACAGGGGACTCACCTTTGCTCTTAGAAACGAGCCGAGGGGACATTAACCTCCACGGTGATTCAATCCTCATCCTCGATGAGCTTACTAGTTGGGATACGACCCTTCTCTTAATCGATGGAGCGATTTCAGCGAAGACAACGAGTGGTGAGCTTTCAATCATCACACCAGCGACGCTCTATGAACTTTCCAGCCCGGGAGAGGTGTACGTCGTTTCTACTGCTACCGATGAGCGGGCAGTAAGCTTTGATGTTCCGCTGAAAGCAACAAACTTAATCACCTACAAAGCAACCACGATTGACCCAAACTACGAGCTTGAGCTCGCAACCCCCCGCCTTCAAACACGGAAACTTGCTTCCTATGAAGTTGACCGCCGCCGCATCGCAAAGCCAGTCATTGAAGAAGCCCCCCTTTCTGTTGTTGTCGTAGAAGAAGAACCAGCGATCCGGATTCCCCAACCCCCTGAGATGGTCTACTGGACGATTGAACTTGGATACGTTGAAGAAGAGCCTGTCGTCGAAGAAGAGGTAATTCTCCCTGTTGAAGAGGAGATTATCCTTCCTGTTGAAGAAGAGCTTCTTCTTCCCCCTCCCCCGGTGGCGTTAGAGCCAGTTATTGAACGAACTGAGCCCGCCCCTGTTGTGGTTGCACCTCCAGTTGTTCAAACGGGCTCACTGAGGGTTAGTCAGAGCAATACGAAAGAGAATAAAGGCAGCTACGGTCTTGAAGCGGGCTACACCCTCACCTTTCCCTTAGAAGGTGATTCCTTCTGGCCTAACCATCGCCTCGAAGTCAAACCCTTTGTTACCTACAACTCCTTCGCCCTTCGGCTTAAAGCGCAAGTGGAAACAACGAACTTCACCAGTTTTGATACAAACTTCTTAGATATTGATACCTCCGCCTTAGGCATCGCTTCGTACATCTTCGGAATCATTGATTACTTGAAGTTTGGCTACTCGAGTAGCCCTTTCTACTTATTGATCGAAGAAGGTGGATACCCAGGGACGCAGCTCGCCCCCTTCATCGCTCCAATGTTCCCCTCCGGTAAGATGGCAGCGTACAACTCAATTACCATCGGTGGCCTGCGTTTAAATACGAGCTTCGATGATTTGCGCTTCACCAACCTCTTAAACGACCAAGGAAGCCAACTAGGATCGACAGTGTTAGAGTACACTCTTGGTGGCTCATATCCGATGAGTATTGCCCTTGGCACATTGGCGTTTTTCGAACCTGATTCTTCGGACATGAACATCGATCTCTTCCCCCTCTTAGAGTTCACCTTCCCGATTATTAATACCCGCCTGACGAAGTTCTCAGCCCTCCTCTTAGCTAGCGGCTATTTGCCGGTCTATCCTGAGGTAAAGGTTGAAGAATTCTTTGATTTAAACACCACATACTTTTTCCCCAACCACCAACTCGGTGTTGGATTGATGGTTGACCACGAGCCGTTTAACGCGCAAATCATGGCCTCCCTCGCCGGTGGGAAGAATCACTTAATGCACTTTAACTCAATTGCTGAAGCCTATGAAGGCCTTGATCACGATGGCTTAGTAGACCTTTACGCCTCTGGGACGTACAAGAGCAATAAGCTTGCGATTAGCTTAATCCTCAACGTACCCTTTACCTCCGACTTCACCATTGCAACTGTCACTGGAAAAAGTCGCAGTGCTGACTTTAGCCAACTCGGCTTCACCTACAGTGGCGATGTCTTTACATTCGGTCTTGGTGCAAGCCAAGTCGGCCTCATTGATGCAATTAAAGAGGTCGCCGGAGGAGCTGAGCTTCTGAGCCTCTTTGTCAGTCCGTGGACCTCTTCCTTCGTCGAGGCGTCGTACACGTACAAGATGTTCACCTTTGGTGCTCGCTTGAATCTCCCGATCGACCTCCACGGCCAAAGGCCCACCGTTGATGTTGGAGTAAAAGTCCGACTGGAGGGTACGTTCTAGGATGGCCATTGCGCGCTTAGATCCCTTAGTCGCACAGCGGATTGCTGCAGGTGAGGTAATTGAACGACCCGCCTCAGTAATCCGGGAGCTGATCGACAACAGCTTGGATGCTGGCTCGAAAGAGATCACCGTTGCCCTCCTTTCGGGGGGCATTGATGAAATTAGAATCCTCGATGATGGAGCAGGAATCGCTAAGGAAGATTTACCACTGCTCTGTGAGAGTCATGCAACGAGTAAAATCGCGAGTCTTGAAGATCTATACCACATCTCAAGTATGGGCTTTCGGGGCGAAGCGCTCTATTCCATCGCTGCCGTTAGCGCAATCACCATCGCCTCGCGGGGTTTTGAGATTACCGTTGATAATGGAAAGCGAGGAGAGATTCTTCCTTCCACCACAACCGAGGGGACGCTTGTTATCGTCAAAGACCTCTTTGGTGAGCTTCCCGCTCGGCGACAATTTCTTAAGCGCCCTGGGACTGAAGCAACGATGGTCCGCACCGTCTTACAAGAAAAAGCCCTTGCCTTCCCCGATGTCGCCTTTAAGCTCATCGTTGATTCGAAGCTCCGCCTCGATTTACCGCGCTCCAGTGCTAAAGAGCGGGTGGTGAATATCCTTTCAACGAACCAACACATCGTCGCCCATGAGCTTATTGAGTTACATGATGAAGGCAGTCGCTTTAGCCTCTACGCAGTTGCTTCTTCGGCAGCACTGTGGCGCAGTGACCGCTCCCACATCAAGATATTTGTGAACAAGCGCCCCGTTGATGAGTACGCCCTCGTCCAAGCGGTCACCTACGGCTACTCTGATCTTCTCCCTGGGGGCTCCTTCCCCTACTGCTATCTCTTTATTACAATCGATCCAACGCTGGTAGATTTCAATATCCACCCAACCAAACGCGAAGTGCGCCTTAGGAACAAAGCGGAGGTTCACCACCAAGTTGTTTCGATGGTCTCTTCCCAAGTAGGCCGCCCAATTCCCCGCCTCCTCGAAAAAGAAGAAAGCTCACCAACACTCTTTGAAGAGCCACCGCGCTACCAACATAGTGGTTCTACGATGAGCTACGCCCATGAAGGAGCACGGTATGAGCCGAAGGAAGCCATTGATCCTGGGTGGTTTGCCAAAGCAAAAGAAGCGCTGAGGGAGCCCAAGTTTGAAGCCCAACGCAGCGCTCAAAGCGAAGATGTATGGACGATTCAACAAACAGAAGAGGAGTTTATCTACCTCGGTCAAAGCTTTGACCTCTTCCTCATTGCTCAAAAAGGGGATGATTTATTCCTTGTTGATCAACACGCCGCCCATGAACGAATCTTGTATGATCAGGTGCGCTCGAAACAACCAATTCAAAACCTTATGATCCCCCTCGCCTTCGACGTCGAACGCTCAATTGATGAGTACCTTTTGGCGAACCAAGATGAGTATGTTAATCTGGGAATTAAGCTCAATCGCGTTGGTGATCTTTCGTGGGAACTCGTTGGCGTACCTGCGCTCTACCGCTCGATCGAAGCTGACGTGGTGAGCTTCATTCAAGAGATGCGCGGTGAGCGCAGTGAAATCGAAAAAGGCCTCTACGCTGTTGTTGCGTGCCACGCTGCGATTAAAGCGGGGGACCGTATCGATCGTGGAGCGGCTATTGAACTTTTAAAAGCTGTCTTTGCCTTAGAAGAGCCAATCTGTCCCCACGGGCGGACGTTCGTGATCCGCCTTAATAAAGAAGATTTAAAGAAAACAGTTGGGCGAACTTAAAGAGTCACTCGAACAATTGTTGAATCGTGGTCAAAGGAGACGTAGAACTCATCGATTCCATCGGCGATGCGGTACGCCTCTCCTTGTGCTAGCTCAAGACGGGCATCCCCGACTTGTAAGCTTCCGCTCCGGTTCAGGGTGAGGAGTCGTTCATTCACATCGTAATTACCCCACTCTTGAGGATCGATATCCGTTGAGAGAGGTCGGACAGTGAAGGTGTGGTCAATTGTTTTGCCGCGGCTGTTGAGGACGATCATCGAGTAATCACCAGCGCTTAAGGCGTTTCCTTTTCCCATTGAAAGCGGGCCAACAGTAAAGCGTCCGGCTTCATCCTTCTGCGCTGAGACAACCCACCGGGAGTTTTTATCGGGTGTGATGATCTGGACTTCGACAACCGAATCATCACTGGTGACTTCAAAACTCAATGTGAGGATGGTTGCGTGCTCCCCTTCCGGTAAAAAGTAGAGTGCTGAAAGGGCGGAGTCGACGTTTAACACTTCAAACTCCTCTTGATTACACGCACTGAGGCTTAGAATCAGGAGAATGAAGAGAATACCAAGGGCTATATTACGGATGTTGTTGCGATAAGAACGATCGAACTGGGTTTGCATACGCATTCAGGGCAAAGTCCCGGACCTCCTCTCGACGGAATTTAAAGCGATTTAAGAACGCTTCGCCGTCGAAGTTTTGATAGTGCTCAGCGTACGCTGAACTACTATTGACGTAATCATAGGCGTAGTAGTTCGTTGGCCAGAGGGTGTAGTTCGTATGAATCTGGCGGTCGATCTCAAGGGCAACTTCTTCAGGACTCGTATAGGCGCGGTCGGTAAGGGGGGTTCCAAAGCTGATGTGGATTCGTCCCTTAAAGCCCCTCAGGCCTTTCGTCATGGAGATTACATCTTCATACTGACGCTTATCACTGTGCTTACGCAGCTGCTCAGCAGCTTTATTCACATCAAGAGGATCGTATTCATAGCTCACTGCAACAGGAACGATCTTCGTCCGCTGTATGACTTCACTGAAGCTCACCCCTTTCTTCTTCTGCGAAAGGTGCAGCATCTTGATAATCGCGGGATTAGTGACATCAATTCCATCTTTACTTCGCCCGCTCTTTTGAGCGACCCAAATCGATTGATTTCGTTCACTGATCAACTCAACGAAGTACGAAGAGAGGCGCAGTGATTCAAGGTACTTCTCCCGCATCGGAAGATCGCGCTTGACGACGACTCCCCCATTGAGCTTAAAGAGATCGGTGATAAATTGATTCGTTAAGAGGTTATCCCCGATTGCCATCTCCATCAGCATCATATCCCCTTGGGCGAGCGCTAAATCGATGAGGGCGCAATCGAGGACGATGTCGCGGTGGTTGGACATGTAGAGGTACGCTTGATCTTTCTCAAGGTTCTCTAAACCACTGAACGTAAACGCTGTTACCGACTTCTCAACGATCTTCGGTAGGAAGATTCCTGCGGTAATAGAGCGCTGAAACTGCTCGTACGTCGTCACTTCATCAAGAAGGGCGATGATGTACTTTACCAGCTCCTGCAAAGCAAGGCGTTGATCATTCGTTCGCGGGGGATCAAAGGAGGCGAGGAAGGTGGCAATTCCCTTCTCATGACCTTTTACCCGAGCGATGGCATCGAGAAGATCTTGGCCATGGTAGGGAGAAATGTCACGGTAGGAAGCCAAATCCATATGCTACATCCTTTGGGACTCAAGCATCGTTTTCAGATACTGGACCCGAGTCCATTGTGATCCATCAGCTTTATACTCTTTCGCTAAGTGGCCTCTAAACGCTTCAATATCCTCAAAGGAGTGTTTATCCATCCACTCATCGATTCCAGTGAGGATCGTATTCACGCTGCCAAGGCCCTCTTTCATTAAGACTGAGCACACTTGGAGGGCTTTCGCTCCTGCAAGGAGGAGTTTAATTGCCGTACGGGCACTGTGAATCCCCGTCGCTCCGATGAGGTCGTAGCGGAGCTCTTCACTCATTAAGGCGATCCACCGGAGGGCAAGGGTGTACTCATCCTTGGTGCTAATCATCTGAGCTTGGGTCATCTTCATTCGTTCGATATCAATGTCCGGGCTGTAGAAGCGGTTAAAGAGGACCGCTCCATCGATCTCTTCTTCATCGAAGCGGCGAAGCATATTCGCTAAGGAAGAGTACGCCGAGCCCATTTTAATACTCAGGGGAACGCTAATCGATTTACGGGCCGAGCGAACGAGTTGGAGGAACTCTTTTTCAACGAACGAGCCTTCTTCTTCAAGGTTCGCTCCGACGACGTAGTAGTTAAGCTCGATCGCATCAGCGCCAAGGTTAATGAAGCGCTTTGCGTATTCAAGCCACGTGCCATCGCGGTAGCAGTTAATTGAGGCGATTACTGGAATCGAGAGGCTTTTCTTCGCTCCCTCTAAGAGGGCAAGGTACGCATCGATCTGCTGTTCCATTGAGCTCGCCTTTACAAACTCATACCCATCGGTGTGTCCAAGAAACCCTTCAGCTTCTTTTACTGCATCAAGACCATCGAGTTCAATCTGCTCTTCAAAGATCGATTTTAAGACGACGGCGCCAACATTGGCATCTTCAAGCTTCTTTAAGCTATCAAGGGATGCAGTCAGTGGGCTACTCGCCGCAACGAGTGGGTTCTTAATGGGTAAGCCTAAATAGGTAGTGGACAAATCTGCCATGGGGTTATTCTCCTCAAGCTATAGTTGATGCAACATCGTAAGACGGGGCAAGTATACCATACCTGCCCCGTTTCCTCCAGTCGGTTTCTCTTAGAGAACGTAGGGAATTCGATAGTTTTCCGATTGGTAGACGACGAACGTCTCGACCTCAAGTACTTCACTCATCTTCGCCAGCTCTTCTTTAAAGAAATCAAGGAGGCTTAGATCTTCCTCTTCGCTTAAGACGAGCTGGACGATCAGGTCGTATCGCCCAGTGACCACTACGCAGGAGATCACCCCCCTTAGGGTGGCAAACTCCCGCGCCTTCCGCTCCAAGTCGAGGGTAGAGAGTTTTACTCCCATGAAGACAACTTGGAGGCCAGGGATCATTTCGGCGCGAATCAAGCCAGAGATTTGGAGAATCTCTTCATCGATTAACTTGTTCACCCGCGAGCGAACGGTGTTTTCGGTGATGGTCAACTCATCGGCGATTGCACTGAAGGGCTTACGCCCATCGATGAGTTGGCGAAGGATCGCCTTGTTGGTCTCGTCCATTTTTATTTTCATATTCTTATCCATGCTTTTTCTCAAACTCGTGCATAAACTCAGCCAAGGCTGACACTGCATCAACCTCTAAGGCGTTATAGAGACTCGCCCGTAAGCCACCAACGGAGCGGTGGCCTTTGAGGCCCAGCATCCCCTCTTTCTTTGACTCACTGACAAAGAGGGTTTCAAGCTCTTCACTAGGGAGGCGGAAGACAACATTCATCGGGGAGCGATACTGCTGATCAACAGGACTCTTGTAGAACGACGTCGAATCGATGACGGAGTAGATCATATCACTCTTCTTCTTTGCCCGCTCTTGCATCCCTTCAACGCCACCATTTCGCTCGATCCACTCTAAGACGAGTTTAATCGCCCAGATCGAGAAGACTGGTGGGGTGTTTGCTAAGCCCTTGTTCTTTGCATGAAGGGCGTAGTCAAAGTAGGATGGCAGATTCGGAGTTTGCTCCTTCAGCCAATCCTTCTTAAAGAGGAGGAACGTCGCCCCTGCCGGGCCGAGGTTCTTCTGTACTCCACCGAAGATCATGTGAAATTGATCAACATCGATCGGGCGGCTGAAGATATCACTCGAC
>JBBADN010000027.1:0-10951 GCA_041656455.1 Sphaerochaeta sp.
CTTCCGTTAGCTATTAACGCCCTCGATGAAGAGGGATATCTCTTAGCTCAACCATATCAGGTGTATGATTACAACGGCTTCCTCGTTGGTGTTGTTGGAGTCGTTGCTCCTCGTGATGTTGAAGGCGCTACTTTTGACTCTGACCTTGTTCTTTCTAATGCCCAATATGCTGTTGACTACGCCCATGAGTTTGTTGACTACCTCATCGTCCTAAGTGACTTAGGTGATGGCGTCTTTAGTACACATGATTTAGCTCAAGCACTTGATGGCATTGATTTAATTATTGATGGTAATGGTCCAAGCTTTGCTAAAGAGGTGAATGGTTCATTAATTGTTCGAGGTGATGAAAAACTTCACTCGATCAGTGGGGTAGTCCTCAGTGTTGAAAACGATGCTGTTGTTTCAGTTCTTCCCTTGGTCCTTCCAGCGATCGATCTCTTAGAACCCACAGCGAGTGCATTGGTCCAAGCATACGAGCCCTTTGCTCAGAGCTTGGGATATACCCTCAATGTTGATGTCTTAGAAGACCCTGCAATCGTCGAACTTATTGGAACGTGGGTTGAAGAAGAACCTGTTGTTGAAGAGGACGAGTGGTTTGCCTTTGATGACTTTGACTGGGATGCCTTTGATGCGTGGGAGGATGACGTCTTTGAAGGAGACAGTATTCCACCACCTCCATATATCTTTGAGCCAATGGTCTTCACTGAAGAAGAGTACGACCTCTTCTTCCCCTCGGCAACGCAGCCGCTTAGTGCCGATGATGATTTCTGGGCAGACTTCTTTGTCGTCGGTGAAGACGCTCAAGTTGCTTACGATGATGGGACGTACTACTTCCGTCTCTTCGTGAATGATGACCTTACCGGTACTATTGAAGTAACCTTTGACGGGGAAGACCGGCTGATGAACGTTGAAGATTTACGTTTCTACATCAGTGATCACCTGACCAACCAAGCCCGAGCACGGATTTTTACGAACCTTGGGGCGTACGTGACTCCTGAAGGTCTAGAGGCGCTCGGAATTGAAGTCACCTACGATGAGAATAACTTTGTTATTTATTTGACGTTCTCCGTTGATGATATGCCCGAGCGAATCCTCAGCTTGACGAGCGCATCGGTAAACCGGCGCGAGCAGTATGCGATCAGCGGAGCAATTCCCCTTAAGCCACGGTGGTTTAGCCTCGCAACGAGCCTGAGCTTATACGGGCAGCTTGAATACCCTGATGACTTCAGCATGATCAAGCGCCAGTTGCTGAACCTTTCCATATCAAATCGCGCCTCGCTCTTTGGCGTTGCCTTAAACTATAACTTTACCCTCTCCTATAAAGAACCGTACTTTAACTCGGGCTCGTGGAGTGGATATTATGACTTCGTAAAATCGAGCATGCGCCTCTCCTTTGGAAACATCGGCAGTGGTATCGGAAAAGTAAGCGCCCCTGGAACTCAAACCAGTGTTGGAATAAACTTAGAGAAGAACTACTCCTTTGGTACCTCGAGTGCCAAACGCGCCCAAATTGAAGAGACGCTCACCATTGTTGAAGAATCAAAAATTAAAATCTTCCTCAATGATAATGAGGTCTTTGCCCGAGTTCTTAAGCCCGGGACGTACCGCCTTAAAGACTTCCTGCTCGTCCAAGGGGCGAACCGAATTCGCATTGAAGTAACGCCCACCGCTGGTGGAGATCCTACCATTAGTTACTTGAGCCTTGGCTACGACTACCGCCTCATGGCTAAAGGTGATACGACGTATGCCGTTGGCTTTAGCATGCCACAGACTCGTAGCCAATTCCAAAGTGGGGCGTTCTCAATTCCGTGGCTCGGTGACGATTACCTCTCCTACCACCCTCAGGCGTTTACCGCAACGTACCGCCAGGAGCTCGGTATTACCGATGCACTGACGATGAACGTTAACCTCGCGTATTCGCCGGGGACGATTCAAGCTGCTTTAGGGGCCGTCTTTGCCACGATGATTGGATCAACGCAGATCCAAGGCTCAACGACGATTCAAGCGGATCCGTGGAAGGCGTCATTCAACGTCAATGCTGGCCAACGCTTCAGTGTTGGGGAGAACTCCTTCTTAAACCGCCTCGGTCTCTCGGCAAACTACAACAAGCCACCAGAGCAACAAGGCAATGCTTCGATCTCCCTCTCATACTCCGACAGTCTCTTTGGTAAGTTGCGCTACTCCGTAAGTGGAACTGGGGCGTACTCCTTTGAAAACTCACTCGCCTCGTGGTCGGCAACCGCTTCTACGGGCTTCTCGCCGTTTAAAGGCTTCTCGATTAACGGATCGATCTCCGTAAGTGGTTCAAGTGATAATCCTCAACCAGTCATAACCGGCCAAGTCAGTGGAAGTTACTCCTTCAGCTCGAAGGCAAGTATCAGTAACTCTAACTCAATTAAAAAAGACGGAATGACCTCAAGCTTGAGTATGAGCATGAGGCCATCGCCGAATGATAGTGTATCCCTTTCATACAGCGGCATTAGCACTGAGTTTGGTGATACGATCCAACCCAATTTTGCCAATGGAACGATCGGGGGAGCGTGGAACCACACCGGAACATACTCAACGATGAACTTCCGCCAGCAATACTCCCTTGCCCAGAAGAGCCTCACCTCAACGCTTATGCTTAATACTGCCTTAGCGTACGCCGGTGGGGCGGTAGGCCTTGGTCGAAGTGTTAGCGACTCCTTCCTCTTAGCAAAGCCCATTGGGCTCTTAAAGCAAGGCCACGTCTCCATCGCCCGAAGCCTCGACAGTGGTCCGACTGACCTTCCTCGACCATTTGGCAGTGCCCTCTACAACGGCCTTTCGACGAATACAACGAATAGCGTTGTCATCTTCTCCAGTGGACCGACTGAGTACTCCACCGGAACTTCCTTTGTATACTCAATTACCCCCCGCGGTCGGCAAAGCTACGTTGTTCGCCTCGCGATGCAGCCAGTCTTCACCGTCAGTGGCGTCCTTATCCAAGCTGATGGCGAGCCGTACAGCCAATACTCTTCACCCGTCTACCGAGTTGAAGTGGATGAAGAAGGGGAGGAGACGCAAACCCGTGATGAGACGCTCTACCTCTTCACCGACCAAGATGGGCGCTTCATCCTCAATGAAGTCGGACCAGGGCTCTACCTCTTTGACTTAAAGGTTGATGATCATTGGTACGGTGTTCGCTTTGAGATTCCCGAAATGGACGCTAAAGCAATTGGTATTAACTCTGTCCTCGTCCTTGAAGAGTACCACGTAGGTGATCCTGTCTTTGAAGAGCGAATCCAATACTTCGATAAGGTGTCAGTCCTCCTCGATTACGAAGAAGATGAAGACATCTTTGGTGTTGAAGCTGCTGATGAGTACGACGCCCAACTTCACCTTGAAGTAGTCGAGCAAATCGATGAAGAAACGTTCTGGAATACGATCTTCCCGCCGTTTGATGAGAGTGATTTCTTCTTTGGCTTTGTAACGGATGATGATTTCTTCTTCGATCCCTTCATCTTCGATGATCTCGTTGGGGATTATGATTTCACCGCTGAAGATCAACCAGTCATTACTGCAGCACCGTAGTTTGCTTGACACCTTTGAACAAAAAGAAGAACATAGAGGGTGAGTTTATCGAGTTGTAAAGGGGGGGAGGTAGGCACGTGCGTAGTGATATTATCAACGAAGTATTAACGGTTGAAGATCGAGCCCAAGAGGTGGTTCGAAATGCAGAGCGCGAGGCGCGCGAAATCGTCACCAACGCCCAAGCTGAAGCAAACGCCTTCGTCCGCGATGCCCTCAAACAAGAACGAATCAACGAACAAGAAGCGATTGCCCAAGCGGAAGCAGACAACGCTGCTGAATTAGCTGAGTTTGAAGCATCCCTTGATCGCTCTTCACACCTTTCAGCAAAAGAAGTAAAAGAGATTGCTGAAGCGATCGTTAAAGAGGTGTGTAAAACAACGTTAGATGGGATTGGTCGCGCCTAATGAGCTCTGTTGATACCTATGGGTTTATAAACGCAAAAATGCGCGCTCGCCTTGGGAAAATCCGAGACGAAGCGGTCACTGAAACCCTGTTACGATCACCCTCACTCGTTGATGCCATTGGAGCATTACGCCCAACCCGCTATGAGGCGTTGGCGCGTACCTTTGATCAAAGCGGCGACATCCAAGCGCTTGAGTTGGTCTTGCTGAAGATGGAGATCGCCCTCTACCGGGAAATTGCCAAGTACGTATCGGGCAAAGAAGGGGAGTTTATCGCCCAGCTGCTCGGTAAGATTGAAATAGATAACGTTAAGAACTCGATTCGGCTTTGGTACTCTTCAATTATTCACCATCGACCGATTAGGCACCGCAGTGAGTATCTTTTTAAAGAAAAGATTCTTCACGACGTCGACTGGGGGGCGCTTATAAACTCCCTTTCATGGGAGGCGGTTATCCAATCGATGAAAGAGACGCCGTATTACCCAATCCTCAGTGAGTACACCCAAGAGATGCTCCGTGAGGAAGGCCTCTTTCACCTTGAAAGTCGACTCGACCGCCTCTGGTATGAAGAGATCTTGGCGGCAACTGAATTACTAAGCACCGCTGACCGGACAAAAGCCCGTCAAGTTCTTGAAGAAGAGATTGATTTAAAAAACCTCATTATTCTTATCCGCTACGGGTGGTACCACCGCCTTGAGAGTGATGAGCTTGCGACCTTGCTTCTTCCATGGGGGAAGGTGGCGCGCGAACGGGATGTTGCTGCGTACATCCAAAGCCCGAAGGAAAAGCGCTCAGCGAAAGAACTGCTGAGCCGCTACCTTGAAGGGAGTGGGAACATCGGTGAGAGTTCAGCGGTAGAAGAGGTCCTCAAGATAGAAGAGGCGCTCGCTCAGAATCAGAAAAAAGCGTACCGCCGCCTCTTAGGGGGAGACCCCTTTACAATAGGGGTTGCCCTCGCATACTTCTTCTTGAACAAAGAAGAATTCACGCGAATCAAAGCGATTTTGAATGGTAAATATTATGGATTTGATGAAGGATACATTAGGGGGGTGATCGGATGAACTTATTCACAAAGCCGATGAGACTGCTCACTGCGGTAGTACTGCAGCAGCAAAGCGACCAAGTCGTGAAAGCACTGTTGCAGTTAGGGGTGTTAGATTTCATCCACATCAACCGTCTTGAGGCGGACCAGCTCGCAAAGCTCTCCTCAAAGCCGAGCTCAACGAACCGAATTGTCCTTGAAGACCTCCGGGGCCGAGTCGAGGCGCTCTTAAAGCAAGGCCACCTCGCCCTTCCTGGGGAAGGGACTCTCGATGTCTCAAAACTAGAAGAGGTCCAGCTTGATGCGTATCGCGGAGTTCTTGATGAATTGACCCGCGCCCTCTTAGGCTTAAAAGAAGAGCAAAAGACGGCTAACCAAGCACTCTTAGGAGTCGAGGAGATGCGCCGCTACCTCGCTGAAGGTAAATGGGAGTACCTTGATTTACGCATTGGTATGACCAAAGCCGGCAAGAGCGAGCAGCTTAGTGATAAACTTTCCCCCTTTGGAGCGATCGTTGAACCGATCGGGGAGGGGGCGTTAACAGTACTCTCCCTTCGCCGGGATCTTGCCCAAATCGATCCACTATTAGAGAAGTTTGACTGGACTGAAGAGAGTGATCCTCTACTTCAAAAGCAAGCAACCCTCGTAGTTCGAACCCGCTTGGAGACGGAGCACCAAATGCTCACCGATAAGCGAGCAGCGATTGAACGCTCAGTTGATGAGGCGATTAATCAACGCAAAGAAGAACTCTATGAAATTTGGTCGAACCTTCGGTTAAACGAATTAAGTGACCAAATTAAGAGCTACTTCTCCTACACCCGTAACACAACGCTCTTCAGTGGATGGGTCCCGATCGACCAAGCTGAAGCCGTTCGTTCAGCAATCGTTGAGGCGAGTGGGGGCCAATGCGTTGTTGAATGGACAGAAGCGACGGAAGTCGACCGCTCCAGCGTCCCTGTTGCGATTACCACCCCGAAGGTGCTTGAACCTTTCCAGAAGATTGTGAATAACTACTCAACGCCGGAGTATGGAACGGTCAACCCAACGATCTTTGTGATGATCGCCTACTTGGTGATGTTTGGCTTGATGTTTGGTGATGTGGGTCAAGGTCTTGTTCTTCTCTTAGTTGGAATCTTTGGCTCACGGAGCTACCGCAAGAACCCCGAGAAGCCAGAAGGGATGTTGACGCGAAACGTCACCAACCTTCTTGTCTACCTTGGTATTTCATCGATGTTCTTTGGCGCGCTCTTCGGTTCGACGTTTGGCCTGCCAATCTTTCGACCGCTGTGGTTTAACTTTGAAGCAGCGGTAGAGGGGCACGCCCCCGCAACGGCGATGATCCACGACGTCTATGGAATCCTTGGCTTAACGATTAAGTTTGGAATTATTGTGATCTATACGGGCTTAGTCCTTAACTGGATTAACCTCGCCCGCAAGCGCCTCTTTGTGACCCTCGCCCTCGATAAGAATGGGATCGTTGGAGGAATCATCTTTGGTACTGGCCTCTACCTCGCCTTTGGTTTTGTTGGAAGCAATTACCACTTTTTCCCCTCCGATCCTTGGATCGCACCAACCCTCGGTGTTGGCTTGCTGCTCCTCTTTTTAAAGCCGTATGTTCAGTACGTTGTTGATAAGCGAAACAATAGAGCAGATAAAACCCTCGGCGAAGTCGCAGCTGGCTCAATTATGGAGTTCTTAGTCGATGTGTTAGAAATCTTTACCGGCTACCTCTCCAACACCCTTTCATTCATGCGGGTTGCGGGCCTTGGAATTGCCCACGCCTCACTGATGGGGACGTTCCTCTACCTCCAATCGATGGTTGGGGGAGTAGCAGGAGTTGTTATCTTTATTCTTGGCAACCTCTTGGTTATCGTCCTTGAGGGTCTTAGTTCGGGAATTCAATCGCTTAGGTTGAATTACTATGAATTTTTCTCGCGGTATTTTACCGGTCGCGGGATCGCCTATTCGCCAGTTGGGTTGAATCGATCCCAAAACCGTCAATAAGTGATAGTGCATTTGATAGGAGGGTCGTATATGACCAAGTCAACGTTCAGAAGGAAAATTTCGATGAGCTTCGTAGCAACCGCCTTAGTGCTGGTGGGCTCAGGCTTCATCTTCGCCCCCGGCGCCTACGCCGCAACCACTGAAGCCGTCGCGACGACGGGGTGGGATTACAACCTCGCCCTTGTGTGTTTTGCGGCAGCGATCGCGTTCGCCTTTGGGGCAATCTCAGCGGGCATGGCAATCGGGCGCGTTGGTAGTGCTGCGATGGGCGCGATCAGTGAGAAACCTGAGATCGCGAGCCAAGCGTTGATCTTCATTGCCCTTGCCGAAGGTCTTGTTGTCTTCGGATTCATCACGAGTTTGATGATTCTTGCGAAGGTCTGACGATGAGATACGTTGTCATTGGTGACGAAGACACCGTCTTAGGGCTCTCCTTAGTTGGTGTCTTTGGCATGCAGGCAACAAACGCCGAAGAAGCCCGCATCGCCTGGGATAAAGCAATCGAAGAGAAGGAGAATGGGATTATTATCATTACTGATGAAGTCGCTGACATGATTCGATCAACAGTTGATCGCTATCTCTTCAGTGAAACCTTTCCCCTTGTAGTCGAGATCCCTTCGGCGAAGAGTGGCGCAAAGCGCAGTGACCTCCGAGCGTTGGTAAACCAAGCGATCGGGGTGTCGTTGTAAGGAAAGAGAGATGAAGAGCACAGATACGCCCTTATTGGATGGAATTCTCAAAGAAGCGAGTGAACGAGCGAAGAAGAGTCTTGAAGACGCGCATGCTCAAGCGGCGGAAATCTTAGAACGCGCCCATACTCGAGCCGATGAAGAAGTTGCCGCCCAAAAGCGGGCAACCGAAGCGAAGGTAAAACAGATTCAGCTCCGCCTCGCGACGAATAAAGCGTCGGCGAAGCGTAAGGCCCTACTCAGGCAAGTTGATGACTCCTATCAGCGGGTGATGGACGCCGTGTTAGTCGCCTTAGATTGCCAGAGCCTTAAAGCACACCTGCCGTATTGGATCGCCGAAGCGGCGATCGGCTTAGACCGCAGTGAAGCAATGGTGAGCTTTAGCCGCGTCTGTCCAGTAAGTGAAGAAGATTTACACAAGGCCGAGGAGATTATCCTCGAGGCGAGTGGGGCAAAGATTCGTCTCCAGCTCGATTCGAAGTACATTCAAAATCTCGGGGTCGTCGTCTCCGCCATAGATGGCTCAACCTCTTTCAACAACCAAGTAGATATCCGCCTCAGACGCTTTGAGCGGTTAATTCGCTCAATGATTCAGGAGCGTGCATGAACGAACGTATTATTGGAAAGATTAAGCGGGTTAACGGCCCAGTCTTAATCGTCAAAGAGATTAAAGACGCTCAAATGATGGAGCTTGTGCACATCGGTGAACAACGCCTCGTCGGGGAAGTCGTCAAACTATACGACGGCGAAGCAACCGTCCAAGTCTACGAAGACGCCACTGGCTTAAAACCCGGTGATAACGTCTATGGTAGTGGAATGAGTCTCTCCGTTGAAGTTGGCCCTGGTCTCATTGGACAAATCTACGATGGGATTCAACGCCCCCTCGAAGAGCTTATGGGCCTCTCAGGTGCGTTCATCAGCCGCGGCCTCTCCTTTGACTCGATCAGCCACTCGAAGAAGTGGGAGTTTACGCCAATTGTTAAAAAAGGCGCTGCAGTTTCCAAGGGAATGATTCTTGGAACTGTCCAAGAGACAAATCGCATTGAACACCGCGTCATGGTCCCCCTGACGATCGAAGAAGGAATCCTCACTGAGATCGTCAAAGCGGGTTCCTACACCGTCGTTGACCCAATCGCCAAGGTAACCCTCCCCAGCGGCGAAGTGGTCGAAGTCCCCATGGTCCAAAAATGGCCGATCCGTGTTCCGCGTCCTAGTAAGGAGCGCCTTGCCCTCGATCGTCCCCTCGTCACGGGCCTGAGGGTCATCGATACCCTCTTTCCCCTTGCTAAAGGGGGAACTGTTGCGATCCCCGGAGGCTTTGGAACGGGAAAGACAATGACGCAACACTCGATCGCCCAGTGGTGTGATGCGGACATCATCGTCTACATCGGCTGCGGTGAGCGCGGTAATGAGATGACGGACGTCCTTAGGGAGTTCCCCCAGCTCGTTGACCCCCGAACCGGTCACTCGCTGATGGAGCGAACGATTCTCATTGCTAATACTTCAAATATGCCAGTAAGCGCCCGTGAGGCGTCAATCTATACTGGAATTGCCCTTGCTGAGTACTACCGTGACCAAGGCTACCACGTCGCCATCATGGCGGACTCCACCTCCCGGTGGGCTGAGGCACTGCGCGAGCTTTCAGGACGAATGGAAGAGATGCCCGCTGAAGAGGGCTTTCCAGCGTACTTGCCAACTCGAATCGCTCAATTCTACGAGCGGGCGGGGTATATGAAGACCCTTAACGACCAAGAAGGTTCAGTTTCGATTATCGGGGCGGTGAGCCCCCCCGGTGGCGATTTCTCCGAACCGGTAACTCAACACACTAAGCGCTTTGTTCGCTGCTTCTGGGGGTTAGATCGCGGCCTCGCCTCATCACGCCACTACCCAGCTATTAGCTGGATTGACTCCTACAGCGAGTACCTTGATGAGGTGAAGAATTGGTGGAGTGAGCACTCCGATGATTCTTGGTACCACAACCGCCAGAAGATCATGGACCTCTTGCAAAAAGAGATTCGCCTTCAGCAGATCGTTAAGCTCGTTGGACCTGATGCCCTGCCAGATACCCAGAACTTCATCCTTGAAGTGTGTTCCCTCTTTAAGACGGCGTTCCTTCAACAAAACGCCTTTGATGAGGTGGACCGCTACTGCTCAGTAGAAAAACAAGTAAAGATGCTTGGGGTTATCATCGCCTACTACGAAAAGGGCAGTGAAGCAATTGGCCTTGGGGTTCCAATGGTAAAGCTCCGCCGCCTCCGCGCTGTCCAAGACATGGCGCGAATGCGCTTAACGGTTAAACCCGATGAACTGCACGTAATCGACCGAATTCAGCTCCGCTTAGAGCGGGCGATCGATGAGCTAGGAGGTATTTATGAACATTAAAATCAGCCAAAGCACACTCCTTTCTGGTCGCGAATACCGTGGAGCTGCCCGTATTGATGGTCCGCTCGTAACAATGCGCAACACCCACAACGTTGGCTACGGAGAACTTGTTGAACTCTCGAGTAGTGATGGGAAGATTCGCCTTGGGCAAGTCCTTGATACGAGTGATGAGATCGTTGTCGTCCAAGTCTTTGAAGGAACCGCTGGTCTCTCCCTTCCTGGGACGGGGATGCGCTTCCTCGGTGAGCCATTGACCTTAGCAGTCAGTGAGCAGATGTTAGGACGGGTGATGAACGGCCTTGGTAAGAGTCGAGACGGTTCGGCGACACCTCAAGGGTACGCCGAGCGGGATGTAAACGGTGAGCCGATTAACCCAACCGCCCGCGAATACCCCCGCGACTTTATTCAAACAGGAATTTCCGTCATCGATGGGTTGACGACCCTCATTCAAGGCCAGAAGCTTCCGATCTTCAGTGGAAACGGCCTATCCCACAACCAGCTCGCCGCCCAAATCGCCCGTCAGGCAAAAGTCCGCGGTAGTGAAGGGGAGTTTGCCACGATCTTCGTTGCGATGGGGGTAAAGTACGACGTTGCGAAATACTTCATCGACTCCTTTGAAGAGAGCGGAGTCTTAGATAACGTAGCGCTCTTCCTCTCCCTCGCTGATGATCCGTCGATCGAGCGAATTATTACCCCTAAGACCGCCCTGACCCTCGCTGAGCACTTAGCCTTCGATAAAGGCAAACACGTCCTCGTTGTCATGACTGATATGACGAACTACTGTGAGTCGCTCCGGGAAATTGGAACGATGAGGGGAGAGATTCCTTCTCGAAAGGGGTACCCTGGGTACTTGTACTCCAACTTAGCGGAGATTTATG
>JBBADN010000028.1:0-10648 GCA_041656455.1 Sphaerochaeta sp.
CTTGATCAATTAGATTCGCAGTGAACTGGGCTTTCCTCAGATTCCCGTTGAGATCGACTTAAAGGAGCGTAAGCGCTCTCCCTCATTAAACGCCAAAGGACCGAAAGAACTGAAGGCGCCACCAATGCCAAAAGAAGCGGTGGGCCAAAAGCGCACTGGCGGGAAAGCTGTTGCCAAAGCAAAAGGGACGAAAGTCGGTAATAAAGCTGCGGTAGCGAAGGCGCGCAAGCGCATTGAAAAAGAACAGCATAATAAAAAGGGTCGGCGGTAATGGGATATTTGAAGGAAGCGGGGATTGAGGTCCTCGCCTTAGACATCGACGGAACCCTCTACAGTCGTTCTCAATTAAACACTCGAATGGTCCGCTCCCTGTTTCCTGATATCCGCTTAAGCTGCGCCTTTAACTGGGCGCGTAAAGAGATTCGGCGCATCCAAGATACCGAGCTCCTTGACGATGCAGCGCGCCTGGGCTTTCTGCAGCGCCAAGCTGAATTGGTTGCCCACCGCCTAAAGCGCGACCCATCCGATGTTAAAAAGGCGATTGATCGTCAATTTTACAGTGCGTGGGAGAAGAGCTTTCAAACGATTAAACCCTTTTCCTCGATGCGCGAGGCGTTAGAGGACGTCCATCGCCAAGGCGTTCGGATCATTCTCTTCTCAGACTTCCCCATCGCTGATAAACCCGCCACCCTGAAGATTGATGACCTGATCGAGGCGGCGTACACCAGTGAGGAGAGTGGGTACCTCAAACCAAGTGCTCAGGCGTTTGAGTATCTTTTAGCCAAAGCGGGGGTACCCGCTGAGAAGATGCTCTACATTGGTGATAGTTACGATAAAGATTGCACAGGCGCTGCTCAAGCGGGCCTCGGATCGTGGTACCTCGGAAAGAAGAAAAACGCCGGGGTATTTGCCGACCGAGTCGCCCCTTCGTGGAAGCACTTGAAGGATATGTTGTAGGAGAGGTGAAATGGGCATTGAGTTTGTTCTTCCCTTCGTGTTATTTGTCACTACCTTGATCATCATCGCGCTCTTGCGCGCTACTGATAAGAAGAGTCACTCCCTTGAAGTGATGAAGAACCGGATGGCGCAATTCACTAAAGAGATTGATGCCGCCCGCGCCCTCTTCCGTGAAGAGGTCCAAGAGGTGGAAGAGCGCCTTAATTGGGTCATTGAAGAAGCGCGCCGCGGCGTTGACTTTCTTTCCAGCCGCCTTGAGGAGATCGATCTGCGCCGCAGTGAGCTGCGCGAGTTAGAGGAGATTCTCGGACGCTACCGTTCGGCGCTTCTTGAATTAGGGGAGACGACGATCGCCATTGACCACAAGATCGAAGAGCAGAAGAAGTGGCAAGATCAGATCGATGAAATCCACAGTCAAATCGATGAATTTGACTTCCGCTTAGAAGGCTTCGCCTCTTCCTTTGAGAAGGCGCTAAAAAGTGCCTACCAAGTGATGGAAAATCCCACTCGTACTTGACGCTCTCCTAACGCCGTTAGTATGTTAACCCCGTGGGCCAAACTGGCTCCACACTTTTATGTGAGGACGTGTTGAATGAAGAAGACCGATGAAGAGCAGAAGGAAATCATTGAGGAGCTCGATGAAGACCTTCAGAGCCTTGAAGAACAACTTGAAGAAGCAAAAGAGGCGATCGCCGCTCTGAAAGAAGAGAACCTCCGCGACCGGGCGGATTTAGAGAATTGGCGCCGCCGAATGATTCGTGATAAGGAAGATTCGATTCGCTTTGCAAATGAACGCCTGATCAACGACCTGTTAGGTCCCCTTGATGACTTTGAGCGCGCCTTAGAAGCCGCCGAAGAGACGAAGGACTTCTCCAAAGTCCACGACGGGGTAGTTCTCGTCAGTGACCAGATCTATTCAACGCTTCAGAAGAACTGGGGCTTAGAGCGGATCGAGGCGGTGGGCAAGGAGTTTGACCCCAACGAACACGAAGCGTATCAAGTCGTGGAAGATGAGAATCTTGAGCATGAAACCGTTTTAGAGGAGTACGCCACTGGCTATAAACTCCACGGACGAGTCCTGAGGCCTTCGAAAGTAAAAGTAGGGCGTCCAAACATTTGACGATTGGTTGGGGTGTGAGTATTTTTAAGTACACCTAATGAAGATGAAATGATGAGATAGATAGAGGAGTAATAACATGGGTAGAATTATTGGGATCGACTTAGGGACGACCAATAGCTGTGTAGCAGTGATGGAAGGAACTGATTCGGTCGTTATTTCCAACAGTGAAGGACAGCGAACGACTCCCAGCGTGGTAGGCTTTACCAGTAAAGGCGACCGCCTTGTTGGCCAACCCGCGAAGAACCAGATGGTAACAAACGCTGAAAACACAGTGTATTCAATTAAGCGCTTTATGGGGCGCAAATACAAAGAGATTCCCTCTGAAGTGGGATTAATTCCCTATAAGCTGAAAGAGGGCCCCGGTGGCGATATCCAGATTGAAATCCGCGACAGCTCATACAGTGCGCCGGAGATCAGCGCCGCCGTCTTACAGAAGATGAAAAAGACCGCCGAAGACTACCTCGGCGAAACGATTACCGAAGCGGTGATCACCGTCCCGGCGTACTTCAACGACGCCCAACGCCAAGCAACGAAAGATGCGGGGCGAATTGCTGGCTTAGATGTGAAGCGCATTGTCAACGAACCAACGGCCGCTGCTCTTGCCTACGGCTTGGGTAAAGACGCCAGCCGAGAAGAGCGCATCGCAGTCTATGACTTAGGTGGCGGTACCTTTGATATCTCGATCCTCGAGCTCGGGGACGGGGTCTTTGAAGTTAAGTCCACCAATGGAGACACCCACCTCGGTGGTGATGACTTCGACCAGCGGATTATTACGTGGATGATCGACGAGTTTAAGAAGAGTGCGGCGATCGACCTCTCCACCGACAAGATGGCGCTTCAGCGTCTTCGAGAGGCGGCAGAGAAGGCGAAGATCGAGCTCTCCAACTCAACGAGCACCGATATTAACTTGCCGTTTATCACCGCTGACGCTTCCGGTCCGAAGCACTTGCAGATGACCTTAAGCCGGGCGAAGTTCGAGCAGCTTGTTGCTGACTTAATTGAGCGCAGCAAGAAGCCCGTTCAGTCCGCCTTAAAAGACGCTGGGCTCAGTGCAAGCCAAATTGATGAAGTCATCCTCGTCGGTGGCTCAACCCGGATCCCCGCTGTCCAAGCGATGGTAAAAGAACTCTTTGGGAAAGACCCCCACAAGGGCGTGAACCCCGATGAAGTTGTTGCAATGGGTGCGGCGATCCAAGGTGGAATCTTAGGCGGAAACGTAAAGGATGTTCTCCTTCTTGACGTTACCCCCCTCTCCTTGGGTATTGAGACCCTCGGTGGCGTCTCCACTCGCTTAATCGAGCGGAACACGACGATCCCGACTCGTAAGAGCCAGATCTTCTCCACCGCCGCTGATAACCAAACGGCAGTCTCCATTCACGTTCTCCAAGGTGAGCGCGAGATGGCCTCGCAGAACCGAACCCTTGGAACCTTTGACCTGGTTGGGATTCCTTCCGCTCCGCGGGGCGTTCCTCAGATTGAAGTGACCTTCGACATTGATGCCAATGGTATTGTGCACGTCTCGGCGAAGGACCTGGGAACTGGTAAAGAGCAGAAGATCCGCATTGAGTCTTCCAGTGGGTTAAGCGAAGCTGAGATTGACCGAATGGTCAAAGAGGCGGAGATCCACGCAGAAGAGGATAAGCGCGAGCGCGCTCGAATCGACGCCCGCAACGAAGCGGACTCAATGGTGTACTCCACTGAGAAGTCCTTAAGTGAGCACGGCGATAAGATCGATGCAAGTGATCGAGCGGCGATCCAAAGCGCCCTTGATGATCTGAAGGCGACGCTCGCTCAAGAGAGTGCGAGTGCTGATGAGTTGAAGAGCAAAACCGAAGCCCTTCAGCAGGCGTCGTACAAGCTCGCTGAAGAGATGTACAAGAACGCTGGAGCCGAAGGTGGCGAGGCGCCACCCCACAGCGACGACCAAAGCGCCAGCGGTTCGTCTGAGACCGTCAAAGACGCTGAGGATGCAGACTTCGAAGTCGTAGACTAACGGCTTCGAAGCAGATAGAATACGTTGATTACTCGTCATGTCGGCCAAGCGCCGACATGACTGTGTAGAACGAGGAAAGTGTGGCGAAACGAGATTATTACGAAGTCCTAGGGGTCGAGAAGAATGCAACCCTGGATGAGATTAAAAAAGCATACCGCAAATTAGCGATTGCCAACCACCCTGACCGCAATCAGGGCGATAGTGCTGCTGAAGATCGCTTTAAAGAGGCGACGGAGGCGTACGATGTCCTTTCTGATGAGAAGAAGCGGCAGATGTACGACCAATTTGGCTTTGCTGGGGTTGATGGTGCCTCAGGGCCGCACGATTATTCCAACGTCTACCGCGACTTCAGTGATATCTTTGGCTCAGGCTTCGGTGGTGGGGGTTTTGAAGATATCTTCTCCTCCTTCTTTGGTGGCGGCGGTGCTCGCTCGCGCGCCCAGCGCGGTCCTGAAGCGGGCGCATCACTGCGCTACGATATTGAAATTGATTTTAAAGACGCTGTCTTTGGGACGAAGGTAGAAATTGCCTACTCCCACCAAGTGGCGTGTGATGTGTGTAGTGGCTCAGGGAGCCAAGGCTCAACGGGTAAGAAAACGTGTCCGACGTGTCACGGCTCTGGCCAAGTCAGCCGCGGTGGGGGGTTCTTTACGATCGCCTCAACGTGCCCGACGTGTAGTGGCGCAGGCCAAGTCATTGAGAACCCGTGCCCATCGTGTCATGGAACTGGCTTAAAGCGTAAACAACAAAAAGTGAAAGTCACCGTACCTGCTGGTGTTGATACCGGCAGCCGTGTTGTCCTTCGAGGGATGGGGGACGCTGGGCCTAATGGTGGACCAAGTGGCGACCTCTACGTCTACATTAACGTGAAAGCTCACCGCTACTTCATCCGCCAAGGGGATAACCTCTTTGTTCAGATCCCAATCTCGATGACTCAAGCTGCCCTCGGTGCTGAGATTATGGTTCCGACGATCGACGGTAAGAAGATTAAACTAAGTGTCCCCTCTGGAACCCAACACGGGAAGATGCTCCGCCTGCGCGGCTACGGCTCGACGCGGCTGAACTCAACTGAGCGCGGAGATATGTACGTGAAGATTGAAATCCAAGTGCCTAAGCGTCTTAATTCCAAGGCGAAGAAAATCATGCAAGAGCTCAGTGACGCCCTCGGCGAAAGCAATGAGCCCAATCCCGTTTCCTTTGAGGAGTAGGTGATGAGTAAGACGATCATCGGCTTTCACGCAATTGAAGAGGGCCTTAAAACCGCCCCCAATGGATCGATCCTCTACCTTGCTCGGGGAATGGGGGCGAGTGTTACCGCCTTGGAGAACCAAGCGCGGATGAATCGAAAAACAACGATTCGTAAAGTTGCTAAAATCGAACTTGATCGGCTTGCCAATGGTGCGGACCACCGCGGGGCGTTGCTTCTCCTCGGCAGTGAGAGTCAAAGCTCCTCCTCATCCCGCCAAACAACGGTACGGGAGTTTTGTGAGCAGCTCGGCGCTGATGAAGGCGCCCTTGTTCTCATCCTCGATGGGATTACCGATCCGCACAACCTCGGGGCGATCCTTCGCTCCGCTGACCAGTTCTCCGTATCCTTAGTCATCATTCCCTCCCGGCGCAGTGCCCAAGCAAACCAAACGGTGATCAAAGTCTCTTCAGGGGCTGCCCACTGGGTCAATCAAGCGGTGGTGCCGAACCTCAACCGGGAAATCGAATACTTAAAGAAAGAGGGCTTCTGGATTTACGGAGCGGCGATGGATGGGACGAGCCTCCATAAGACGGCGTTCCCGAAGCGAACTGCCATTGTTCTTGGTAGTGAAGGACGGGGAATAAGTCAGCTTACTGAGCGACTTTGTGACCACACAGTCTCAATTCCAATGAGCGGACACATCGACTCTTTGAACGTTTCAGTTGCTGCTGGGATCCTGCTTTACGAAGTCAGACGACAACAGGCATAAATATACACCTCATTTGCATATTATGCATAAAAGCCTGTGCTCTTCTTGCAGTATTAGCTCCTTTTCCGTATCATGTAGGGATAGGGAAATATCCCGCTTAAGGAGAGTAGCGATGAAAAAGACATTAGCTATTGCCATGGTACTATTATTCACAATGACCATGGTCTTCGCTGCAGGTGCGAAAGAAGCTGCCCCAAAGACTACCGAGTTCCACGTTGGTATTGTAACGGGAACAGTTTCTCAATCTGAAGACGACCTGCGCGGTGCTGAAGAGCTCATTAGAGTGTACGGAGATGTTAAGAGTGGTGGAATCATCAACCACGTTACCTATCCGGATAACTTTATGGAGGAACAAGAGACCACGATCAGCAACATCGCTGGTTTGGCCGATGATCCCTTGATGAAGGCTGTTATCGTTAACCAGGCAATTCCTGGCACCACCGAAGCATTCCGCCTCATCAAAGAGAAGCGCCCTGATATCCTCACCATCGCTGGTGAAGCACACGAAGACCCACCGGTAATTCAAAGTGCTGCAGACCTCGCGGTAAACAACGACTTCGTTTCCCGTGGGTATCTGATTATCAAGACCGCTCACGACCTCGGAGTGAAGACGTTTGTTCACATTTCATTCCCTCGTCACATGAGCTATGAAACCCTTAGCCGTCGTGCTGCGATCATGGCTGAAGCTGCCAAAGACTTTGGCATGAAGTTTGTCTACGAGACCGCTCCCGACCCACTCAGTGACGTTGGCCAAGCTGGTGCTCAGCAGTACATCCTCGAGAAGGTTCCTGCCTGGCTCGAACAGTACGGCAAAGACGCTGCTTTCTTCGTAACCAACGATGCGCACACCGAGCCGCTGCTCAAGCAGCTCCTCGCATACGGTGGCTACTTCATCGAAGCTGACCTGCCCAGCCCCTTAATGGGATATCCTGGCGCCCTCGGCATCGACCTTTCCGCTGAAGCGGGTGATTTCCCCGCAATTCTCGCGAAGGTTGAGAAAGCCGTTGTCGACAAGGGTGGTGCTGGTCGCTTTGGAACCTGGGCGTTCTCCTATGGATACGTTACCACCGCCGGTCTCGGGACCCACGCGATTAACGTTCTCCGCGGTGAGAGCGAACTGACGAAGCTCAGTGACATTATGAAGGCGTACGGAACGTACACCGGTAGTGCCAAGTGGAATGGTGCGTACTATAACGACGTGAACACCGGCGTTATCTCCCGTAACCACGTCTTGATCTACCAAGACACCTACATGATGGGCAAAGGCTACATGGGTGCTGCGGACGTCGTCGTCCCGGAGAAATACTTCTCCATCAAATAGTGCCCCACACGCATAGTGTCCGGGGGAGAGGGTACTCTCCCCCGTTGTGGCGCTTACACCCCTTTGTGGGTGAGACCAATACCTTATAGAGGTATGGGTCACAACCACAGATGGTAAGGAAACACAATGAATAGTGAACATGGTGCACCTCTACTTGAGATGCAACACATCAGCAAGGATTTCTTTGGCAACCAAGTTCTTTCTGATATCAATTTCTCCCTCAAACGAGGTGAGATTTTAGGGTTGGTTGGGGAGAATGGTGCAGGTAAATCTACCTTAATGAAGATCCTCTTCGGAATGGATGAGATCCACCAAACCGGCGGGTACGGCGGTTCGATCCTCATCGACGGCAAAGAAGTTCGCTTCGCAACGCCGATCGACGCCCTTGCAAGCGGAATTGGGATGGTCCACCAGGAATTCTCCCTGTTGCCCGACTCAACAGCTACGGAGAATATTCTCTTAAACCGTGAGCCACTGAAGCACTCAATCGCCAGTGAGCTCTTTGGCGAGCGGCTGAACACCCTCGATTGGAACGAGATGGAAGCGATCGCTCAAGGGGCGATCAAGAAGCTCGGGGTGAACTTAGACGGAACGATGCTCGTCAGTGAGATGCCGGTTGGCCATAAACAGTTTACCGAGATCGCCCGTGAGCTCAGTAAAGAAGCAACGACGGAGATGGAAGAGGGCCTCCGGCTCTTAGTCCTCGACGAGCCGACTGCTGTGTTAAGCGAGCAAGAAGCGGAGAGCTTACTTAAGGCGATGAAGACCCTCAGCGAAGAGGGAATTGCAATTATCTTCATCAGTCACCGCCTCCAAGAGATTATCGACGTCTGCGATACGATCATGGTGATGCGGGACGGACACATTATTAAAACACTCCCCTCAGAAGGGGTTAAAGTTACTGAGATCGCCCACTGGATGGTCGGTCGAGAAGTCGACTCTTCAAAGCGCAATCTGCGCACTTTCGATTACGGCGCAAGCGATGTTATTTTAGAGCTGAAGAACCTCTGGGTGGATATGCCCGGTGAAACGGTTCGAAACGTTGACCTGGATGTGTACCGCGGAGAGATCCTCGGCATTGGTGGAATGGCGGGCCAAGGTAAGCTCGGCATCCCCAATGGTGCAATGGGTCTCTTCCCCGCCGGTGGCCAAGTGATCTTCGATGGCCAGGAGCTTCCCTTAAACCACCCCAAAGCGTTACTCGATGCGGGCCTTGCCTTCGTCAGTGAAGACCGCCGGGGTGTTGGCCTTCTCTTAGATGAGTCATTAGAGTGGAACATCGCCTTCACTGCGATGCAAGTTCAAGATAAGTTTTTAAAGCGCTACCTCAACGGGTGGTTCACCTGGCGGGACCAAAGTGCGATCGAAGCTGAAACGCAGAAGTACGTTCAGCAGCTTGAGATCCGCTGCGTCTCTACCCGGCAAAACGCCCGGGAGCTCAGTGGAGGAAACCAGCAGAAGGTGTGTTTAGCAAAAGCGTTTGCCGTTCACCCGAAGCTCCTCTTTGTCAGTGAGCCGACTCGCGGGATCGACATCGGGGCGAAAAGCCTCGTCCTTGATGCCCTCAGGCAGTACAACCAAGAGAGTGGAACAACAATTGTTATGATCAGCAGCGAGCTTGAAGAGCTCCGCGCTGTGTGTGACCGCATTGCGATTATCAATGATGGGAAGGTCTTTGGCATCCTGCCGGCAACGAGCGAAAGTGCCCAATTTGGTTTGATGATGATTGGTCAGGAGGTCCAAGAAGCATGAATGCTACCCAACTACTGACGAAGAGCCGACAGATGGTTCGCTCCTTTGGCTTACCAAGGATTATCATCGCCCTCTTCTTATTTTCTTTGTTTATTCTCGCACCGTTCTTTAAGGTGAACGTGGCGACGAGTCTTTCGGATACGCTAAATCGCTTTGGAATGAACGCGATCATGGTCTTAGCGATGGTCCCGATGATCCACAGCGGATGTGGGCTGAATTTTGGCCTTCCATTGGGGATTATCGCGGGCTTACTGGGAGCTACGATTAGCCTTCAGATCAACGTAGCAGGTCCTGCTTCTTTTTTAATCGCAATTATTTTTGCTACCCCATTTGCCTTAATCCTCGGCTGGGGGTACGGACAGCTGCTGAACCGAGTAAAGGGTGGGGAGATGATGATCGCCACCTACGTTGGCTTCTCCTCTGTTGCCTTCATGTGTATCATGTGGCTCCTCTTGCCCTTTAATAATCCGAAGATGGTGTGGGGCTACGCTGGGGCGGGCCTAAGGACGACGATTTCGACGGAGGGGTACTACCTCCACGTCTTAAACGACTTGCTGAAGATTAACATCGGCAGGCACTTTACGTTCCCCACTGGAATGATTTTGTTCTTCGCCCTCTTTGCCTTTGCGATCTGGGCGTTCCTGCACACAAAGACGGGAACCGCGATGACTGCTGTTGGATCAAACCCAGTCTTTGCCCGCGCTTCGGGAATCGATGTTGATCGAATCCGAACCCTCAGCGTTGTTCTTTCAACGTGGCTTGGGGCGGTAGGGATTCTCGTCTACCAGCAGGGCTTTGGATTTATCCAGCTCTACATGGGCCCATTCTACATGGCCCTTCCCGCTGTTTCAGCGATTCTTATTGGTGGTGCTTCAGTTAATAAAGCCTCGATCCTAAATGTCATCATCGGAACGTTCCTCTTCCAAGGAATTTTGACGATGACTCCAAGTGTCATGAACGCAATGATTCAAACAGACATGAGTGAGGTAATTCGTATTGTTGCCTCCAACGGAATGATTCTCTACGCCTTAACGCGTAAAACGGAGGCGACCCGATGAGGCAATTAACACCTAAACAAAAGATCCTCCGCTTTGCCGCGAACAACACCGTTCCGATTCTCTTTGTCGTGATCATCGCCTTCGGTATCCCGTTAAGTGGTTACTCTCCCTCCTACCTCGTTGGTGAGGTGATCGGACGGGTGAGCCGAAACTCCTTTCTTATCGTTTCGCTGTTAATTCCAATCCTCGCTGGAATGGGGTTGAACTTCGGAATGACGCTTGGGGCGATGGCGGGTCAAATTGGCTTAATCTTCACCACTGACTGGGGGATTATCGGGATTCCGGGCATTCTCCTAGCGATGATCATCTCTACTCCGCTTTCAATCCTTTTAGGGTGGTGGTGTGGAAAGATTCTCAACATGGCCAAAGGCCGTGAGATGGTCACCAGTTACATCATCGGCTTCTTTATGAATGGTATTTACCAGCTCGTCGTCCTCTATGGGATGGGCCCCATCATTAAAATTATTTCACCGAACCTTCTCCTTCCTC
>JBBADN010000029.1:0-10182 GCA_041656455.1 Sphaerochaeta sp.
GTGGGGTAAACTTAATCACTACAACAACGAAGGCGTACTTAGTCTCTGCCTTTGTCTCTTGTGTTGTTGGCTTAATCACCACAGCAACAAGTGGTATGGGAGCAATGGATGCTGGTAACTCCTATGAGCTCTACGCCGTTGCAGCATCGGTCATCGGTGGTGTTTCTACCCTCGGTGGTCAAGGCCTCCTCTTTGGAACGGTTGTCGGTGCGTCAATTTGGGGAGTCCTCCAAAATGGCCTTCAATTCGCCGGGGCCCCCGTTGCAATCCGAAATATTGTCATTGGCGTTATTGTCGTCGTCTCAGTCTTACTCGATGTCATCGTCCGAACAGGAAAGGTGGCAAAGAAACGACGGAGCGAAGTCATTATGTAATACAACATCACGAGTGTGATGCAAAAGGAGAATCAGGATGAAAAAACTGAGTATCGTATTGTTGGTTCTGTTAGTCGGACTTTCACTGTTCGCTGCTGGAGCCAAAGAAAAAGACGGATCGTTCAAGATTACCTTGATCACGATGGACCAGATGGACCAGCACTGGGTTAACGTGGATAACGGTGCGAAGAAAGCTGTCGCCGAGATAGGCGGAATCACCTACCAATGGCTTGCCCCCGATGTGAAGGACGATGCCAAGCAGATTGAATCGATCAACAACGCCGTCGCCGGTGGAGCAAATGCTATCCTCCTCGCCGCCAATGGCCCTGATGCTGTAACAAGTGCCCTGCGCGAAGCAGAGGCTGCTGGGGTGAAGATTGTCTATGTTGACTCTGCAGCAAACTACCCCGCCGTTCAAGCGCTTGCAACGGACAACCAGGCTGCTGGACACACCGCAGGCTTGGAGCTCCTAGAAGCATTGAAGGCAAAAGGCGTAAGCAGTGGATTAATTGGAATCATTAGTGTAAACACCTCTACTGCTTCGACGGTCCAACGTGAAGCGGGCTTCCGCGAAGCGTTTGCTGGAACGAGCTTCCGAATTCTTGAGACCCAATATCAAGATGGTGATGCAGCTCGATCTAAAGACGCAGCAGCAAACTTCATCACTCAAGGCGTCGTTGGACTCTTTGGTGCAAATGAAGGCTCAACTGTTGGTGTTGGAAATGCGATTGCTGAAGCAGGGAAGGTAGTTGTTGGTGTCGGATTTGACAAGAGTGACATGATCCTCTCCCTCATCAGGAATGGCCACCTTCTTGCAACCATGGCTCAAAACCCCGATGTGATGGGCTATGAAGGAATCAAGACCGCTGTGAAGGCACTTAAAGGCGAACCTATCACCGCTGATTACGTCGACACTGGTGTCTCGGTTCTTCGAAAAGAAAACCTCTAAACGCAAAAAGGTTTAGCAACACTGTGGAGGGGCTGATGCCCCTCCCTTTTCTATTCCTTCCCTCTTTTGGTACGATACACTATGAAGATTCGCTACGCCCATACCAACATTATCGCCCACGATTACAAACTCCTTGCCTCGTTCTATCAAGACGTCTTTGGCTACACCCAAGTTGGACCTACAAGAGACCTGAGCGGCTCGTGGGTTAATCAATTAACAAACCGAGTGAATACCACGATTATAGGTGTTCACCTCGAACTGGAAGAAGGCGGCCCTACCCTTGAGATCTTCCAGTACGAGACAACCAAACCAAGTGATAAGACGATTAATACTTCCGGCTTCTCCCACATCGCCTTCGCTGTAGAAGACGTTACCCAAACAATCAATTCAATCATCGCCCACGGAGGCTCATCCTTAGGGGCCATCGCCGATGGCATGGTTGAAGGGGTGGGAATGATCAACGTCGCCTACGCCAAAGACCCTGAAGGGAACATCCTTGAGATTCAGAAGTGGGATTAATCGCGGTTCATCGCAAAGTCGTACTTTGGCGGAATCGGATATCTAGTTTTGATCTGCTCTCGTAATGAGGCGGTGATGACGTGCACCTCGTGAGCTTCACAGTACCGCAGTAAACACATCTCATCCCACAGCTCCTCTAATGGGGTTTCTCCCTCTCGGATGTGGGCCAGCGGCTGGTCAAACACTAGTTGCTGGATTAACTCTGGCTTTTTCTCCCATATGGCGATATGGGCGCGATAGAGCCGAAGATTTTCACTCACTTCAAGCCAGTGATTGGGTAGGTCATTGAGCACCACTAAGGCGTGCTCATACTTCTTCTCTTTCACTAAGAGTGCGAGGTATTCTTCAGCAATCGCCCAGTCATGCTCAAAGTCAACAAAGTCTCGGGCTTTTTCATACCACGCTAGAGCTGCTTGAACCTCCCCTCGACGCTTCTCTAATTGAGCGAGGTTGCGGGCGATGAACGCTGAAGGGTGTATGGTCAAAGCCTCTCTCCACACCGTTTCCGCTAAAGAGGTTCGCTCCTCCTCTAGGTAGATGATTCCTAGTAGGTAAAGAAGAGTAGCCCGCTCTGGTGATTCATTGAGCGCTGCTTCGAAGCGCTCTTTCCATTGGAGAGATATGGGTGGAAGAGGAAGGTTGATGATGTCAGGTGGCAGTTGGCCTGTTTGAAGGAAATGAAGATAGACCCGTTCCGGCTCTTTACAATCGATCGCCTCAAAACGAAACGCTGGAATACTCGCAGTGGGGGCAATTTGAGTTTCCAAGTACCCCCACCCTTCGCCCCGATATAGAATCTCACCCGGTGGAATGAGAGCCGCTTCGGCTAGCTGAGCATCATAGTCCGATAAAGTATTCACCGATATCTTCTGAAGGATTGCTTCTTCACTCCCCTTCCGGGCAACTTCATACGCTTTATGATGGGCTATTTCAGGATTTACAGTCAAAAGCCCAAAGGCCTGAGTCCACGCTACTGAACTCTTTTTCTTCAAAATCTCCCCGTGAAGCTGGGTTGGACTGGTGCCACTTTGGATCTCAACGTAGTCGATGTTGCTATCGGGGGAGAGGTAGCGCTGCCACCGCTCGCCACCACTGTGAACTCCCCAGCAGAACATCTTCCGATATGAAAGAGGATGCGTTGAGACTTCAAACAATCCTTTGCCATCCCGACTAAGGGCACATTCCCACGGGAGTTCATCCTCCTCACAGGTGAAGAAGTATTCATTGGAGGCTGCGAAGCGATTGGGGTATGAGACATCAAGACCAGGATAAATCGGCATCGTTGGCATCTCCATCGCCCCGAAGAGTCGCTCGTTATTCTCAGCATATGGATCGAGGTAGAGCGCCTTGGAATTAGAAGCGAGAACCCGGAGGCAATCATCACTTTCTACGGCGATATTGACCCAGCTGTAGAGAGAAACATCTTCAATAGTGGGATTATGGACTGCGGTATGGGTAACTAGGTAACGATTACGAAGGTGAAAGTCAATGTGAAAATAGAGTTTCTTTGCTCGCTCAAAGGAGTAGAGGCGAAGAAACGTACGCCCCTCTTTATCCTTTTGGCTACTGAAATGGAGCGGAAGGCTCGATGAGAAAGCGTGGCCATACTGACCGATGTTCCACTCAATTCCCCCAGCAAACCACGCATCTAAGATTCCAAGGTTTCCGACTTGGAGGTTTTTATTGGCGTAGAGGAGTTCGCGCTCTTCTTTTTTATCAAAAAGGCTGATGAGCCTCCCACCAAGGGAGGGTAAAAAGGTGGCTTGAAGGTATTCATTATCAAGGACGATTGCCGGTAGCTTGGAGGGAGTGCGCGCACGGTCATACCGGTCGAGCATCGGGTATGGTAATGCCCGCCTTCCACAATCGAGGCCAAGGTAGCGGTGATACTGCTGCGGGACGTCATCTTTCAAGCGCACAGGAAGATCATGCTTTGGATCGCGAAATGATGGTAAAGGGTTCATCCCTTGAACGAGAGCGGCATTGGCTTGGTACGTCGTCTTCGTAATGGTAATCATAGCAACTCCTAAAAAAGCTTAATATCCATATCGCGCATTAAGGCTATTTGATTTCGAGTACGAATAAGATTATGACTCTCATACTCAATGTGATAGTACGTATCCCCATTGAGGTAGTCGGTTAAAAAGCGCACCGCCATAATTTGGGTGATGTTTCGCCCCGACTCAACAACTAAAGCTCGTTCACGCTCGGTGAGAAACGGTGCGTTGGAGAAATACCCGTCGAGTAAGGCATTGTGAAGGGCGGTGTCAAAGTGAACAAGGGAAAGGTCTTTCTCATCCTCAACAGCGGTAGTTGTTGCGCTACGAATCATATCCCCAGTATCAAAGAGAATTGTCCCAGGCATGACGGTATCAAGGTCGATGATACATAGTGCTTCTTTTCCATCCTCACTGAAGAGGACGTTGGAAATCTTCGTATCATTGTGGGTAACTCGAATCGGAAGCTCCCCGTTTTGAAGCCCATCAGTGAGCACGTACCCGCGCTCTTGGTTATCAAAGAGGTATTCTAATTCATCGCGAACTAAAGAAAGCCGGTCCTGGTAGTTCGTCTTCATCGCTTTATCAAGAAGTTCATACCGACTTCGCATGTTGTGAAAATCAGCGATCGTTGGATAGAGGCGTGAGCCATCAAAATCAGCGAGCTGGGTTTGAAAGGTCCCAACTGCTTGGCCAAGAAGGTACGCCTCCTCAGGTCGTTGAACAGTTTTAATCGTTTTCACCCCGTCGATGTAGCGGTAGGTCCGCCAATAGTTACCATCGTCATCTTTGTAGTAGAGGGAACCATCACGAGTCGGTATGATCGTTAAACACCGCTTTGAGTAATCGTCGTACTGCAGGGCAAGTTTTTCTTGAATGTGGGAGGTAACGAGGTTGATATTCGCCATCACCTCTGGAGGATTTTTAAAGACAAAGTGGTTGATCCGCTGGTGGGTATAGCGAGTGATCGCATCTTGAGTCTCAAACGTTGAGAAGAACGTATCGTTGATGTGTCCTTCAGTATTCCGTTGAAGAGAGACGAGTCTCCCTTCGGTAGTAAAATGAGCTAATATTGCTGTTAAATGGCGTCGGTGCATGAATAATCCTTGGGTGTAACACTAGCCTTTAATCGCGCCCGCGGTAACTCCTTGGATAATTCGCTCAGAGAGGAATATATACAAGACAAACGTTGGGGCAAAGACGATAACAACTGAAGCGAACATGCCGCCCCAGTCGCCAGTATAGCGCATTGCTTGAATCATATTAAATAAACCCACTGAAACGGGTCGGACAGTAGTCTTATTAGCAAAAATCATCGACATGAAGTATTCATTCCAAATCGTGATGAAATTGAAGACCGTCACGGTAATAATTCCCGGTTGAATGAGGGGAAGCATAATCCGCCAGAACGTTCCCATCGGCGAACACCCATCAATTGCCGCTGCTTCCTCGTAGGTAGATGAGAGATTCTTAAAGAAGGAAAGGAGGAAGAAGGTGGCAAAGGGGACGTTCATTGAGACGTAGAGGAAGATTAATAGCCAGCGGTTATTTGTTAATCGGAGCCTGCTGATTAGCCCAAAGAGTGGCATAACAATCATGATTGCAGGAATACCAAGGGCACTGGCAATCATATTTTGAATGAGTAGATTTCCTTTAAAGCGAAACCGACTGAGAACGTACGCTGCAGGAGAGGCGATCAGGATAATTACCGTACAGCTGACTGCTGTGTAGAGAACAGAGTTCATAAAGTACACAGAAACTTTCTGCGTCCGCCACGCTCGGGCGTAGTTATCAAAGTGGAACCCACTTTCAAACTTAAACATGTGATCACTGAAGATCTCTTGACTTGTCGACAGCGAAGCAAATAAGACCCAGCTAATGAGGACAAAGGTGAAGACAACCCAGCCAATAATGAGGATGTAGGAGGGAATTAAGCGCTTTTGATTGCGCATTTCAAAGGTAACTGCTTTCTTAGCCATTCTGCGCCTCCTACAGCTCAACATCATCGTTACGTACGATGAGGTTTGTTAACATAAAAGCGATAATGACGATAATCATCATAATCACCCCAATACCAGCTCCTGCCCCACTATTGCGAACTGTGGCAGTTGAGGCTGAGGAACCGAAAACAATTTCATACATATAGTTCATTGGAGCAACAGTTGCATTGGAAAGGTTCACTGGGCTGAAGAGTTGCCCCCACACAAAGAAGCCAACGGTAAAGACCGTCCACATCACGATGTTCGTTCGGAAACACCCCCGAAGGAATGGGAGGGTGATCTTAAAGAAGCGCTGGAAGACATTTGCCCCTTCGATGAACGCTGCTTCTACGTAGTCGCGAGGGATCTGCTCGATACTCGCCATGAAGATGAGCATGTGATATCCAACCATTCCGAAGCTATATGCAACGAGCATCGACCAAAACAAATTACCAGGACCGGTCCACAGTGTTTCACTTAATGTTTTAAGACCGAGGGTTGAAAATATATTGTGCAGTAATCCATAGGAGGAGTTATAAACGTAGTTAATCCACATCGTTCCCATTGCAATCGCTGAAACGACGTTGGGAAGGTAAATAACACTACGGAAAAAACGAACGAGTCGCATTCCATTGGTCAATGAAACAGCGAAAAAGAGAGCAACAGCCATCACTCCAAAGCCACCAACAAGCCAGATATTGAGGATGTTCCGCATTGCCTGACGGAAGATTGCTGTTGAGAATAAAGTGCGATAGTTTTCAAATCCATTAAAACGCCACGTAGAAATCGAATCCGAAACGGACTCGACTTTAAAGAAGCTCATGATCGTCGTTCGCACCGAAGGATAAAGAAAGACTAAGATGTAACACAACACTGCCGGAGCCAAGAACGTGATAATCATGGTTCGGTTTCGTTTCATAGTAGTAACCCAAAAAGAAGTTAGTTGCCCCCAAAAATCAGGGGGCAACTGACCGTAGTACTAGCGATTCATCGCTTGGTAGAAGCCTTCAGCATCGAGCTGACCTAAGATGAGCTTCGCAAAGTTTTCTTTAATCTTCGCGTTCACATCAGCAAGGTTTTCCATTCCAACAGCCCACGTCATCCATTTGGTGGTGTTATCGATGATGGTCTTTGCTTCGGCAGTTTCTTTTGGCCAAGCGCTATCTTTGCCCATCGGGACTCCCAAGCTCTCTTTTGCTAATTCGCCGTCCCACTTTCCAGTGGTCATGTACACGACAAATTGGAATGCTTCATCAGCAACTGTGGAGTTGACGTTAATTCCAAAGCATTGAGCTCCGTAGTTATTCGCCTCAGTTCCAACCCCAGTGGGCTTAATTGCGGGATAGGCAAAGGCACCCCAGTTCATGTTCGGAGCGTTACCCTTAATCTCGTTGGGAAGCCACGTCCCATTGAGGTACATTGCAACTTTACCAGCGGCAATCTCTTCAATCTGCCCAGCAGGAAAGATGTTGGAGGCAGCTTGACGGCTGATGTAGCCTTTTTTAGCAAAGTCGCCCCAAATCTGACCAAATTCACGAACGGCTGGATCTTTAAAGTCATTGTTATCCGCCATCGCTAAGGTTTTCTCATAGCCAATCATTCGTGAAAGGTTATAGCCAAAGAACGCTGCCATGTACGCATCATCAACGGTAATTGGGGTGATACCAGCACTCATGAGCTTGGCACATACACTTTCAAACTCTGCCCATGTCTTGGGGGTCGTTGTAATTCCTGCTTTCGCAAAAAGATCTTTGTTGTACATGACAACGAAGGCAAACGGCTGATACGGTGCGCTCTTCAGCGTTCCACCACCTTCAGTACGGGCCAGATCAAGAAGCGCTGTAGCAACAGCGTCTTTGTACGGCAACCCACCAGTTGTTGGATAGCTCTTCGCTACGTACTCCTCTAAAGGAAGGAGATACTTTCCCCACGTGGAGTTTACTCGGGAGATATCTTCATCAAAGATGTCGATTTTCTCACCAGCATCCAGGGCGGGTTGTAACGTTTTTCGGATTTCACGGCCGTTGAAGACCACGTCGATTTTGATTCCCGTCTCTTTTTCAAACGCAGCAGCCGCATCGGCGATGACCAACCCTTGGGGCTCGACTTCGTTCCACATCGACCAGTACGTTACTGTTTTCTTGCCACTTTTAGCCTCGGAACCTCCACCAGCAAAGAGGGGAGTTACAAGCAGAAAAGCAACAAGCAGAATAATAAATACTTTTTGTTTCATGACACACTCCTTTTGATCATTAAACACTTGGTTGAGAAGCTTCCATCTATAAGTATACCCTCTTTTATCGTCGTGATTTATCTAATAAAACATATTATGTGTCTAATTTACCACACGCTACAAACCTTTCTGTATCGAGGCGTTTTACCCTACAACCCTCTATAGTACTAGGATTTACTCTACGAGATAGAGGCGATATACTCGAAGAATGGAACCAAAGATTAATGGCTTTACCCCAATCACAATGGATATTGCAATTGATGTCACTCATTTCGTTACATTTCACTATTTTGAGTATCCCCATAAGTTTGTGTTTGACGGTGAAAAACACGATTTCTGGGAGCTCCTCTACGTAGATAAAGGAGTCGTCTTTGTAGGTACTGGAGGCGATGATCGTCACCTCCTCCGCCAAGGCCAAATGATCTTCCACAAACCCAATGAGTTTCATACCGTTGAGTGTGATGGAATTATTTCCCCTGGCTTGGTCGTCGTTTCCTTTGTCTGTAACAGTGAAGCGATGAAGTTCTTTGAGAATCGAGTTCTTCGGATCACCCAGCGAACTCGAAGTTTAATGAGTGCCATCATCCAAGAGGCGAAGAAGTGCTACGTCACTGACCTAGCTGACCCCTTCTTCACCAAACTTGAAGCACGGCAGCCAAAGCCCTTTGGGAGTGAGCAACTCATTAAGAATTACTTTGAGGCGTTTCTCATTGAACTCATCCTCCAAGGCGGACGAGAGGAGACGATTTTAGGGACAACTCAAGCCCAAGACCGGCGAATTCGCTTTGAAGTGGCCAACGCTTATTTAGCGAATCATTTAAGTGATAACATCACCCTCGATGATGTTTGTAATCACTGTTCGATGAGCCGTTCTCTCGCCCAGCAGATCTTTAAATATGAAACGGGCAGTAGTGTTATGCAGTGGTATACCCGTCTACGAATTGAGAAAGCAAAGCAGTACATCCGTGAGGGCAAAGGTAATATGACAACCATCGCCTATCGCCTAGGATTTAGTTCAATTCACCACTTTAGCCGACAATTTTCCAAGCTTGAGGGGAAGAGTCCCACTGAATATGCCCAGTCCATTACCAGCCTCACAAACAAGGATCGGATCCTTCTATAAGGTCAATCCTTTTGTCCATATACACTTACCTCCCCCCTTTCCTTTGATTCAATTTTACGTAATACTACAGTATCTTTCCAAAGCGACCTAGGAGGCACCTATGCAACATATTCCACATACCCTAATATCGGTAATTGTGAACAAAGGTATGGCTGAAGAGGTTATGGAAGCGGCCCGAGGCGTCGGAGCGACGGGGGGAACGATCATCCCCGCCCGCGGTACTGGTAAAGAAGAAGACGTTAAATTCTTTGGCTATCCCCTCGTTCCTGAGAAGGATATGCTCTTAATCTTAGCTGGAGCTGACCAAACAGGGCGAATCTTAGAGGCGGTTAACAACCTCCCAATTCTTTCAACACCGGGAACAGGCATCGCCTTCTGTGTTGATGTTGAGCGCTTCATGGTCTTCGGAGCGCCACAAAACTCAATGTTCTAAGATCGAATTTGATAGACAAACCCATAGCGGTAGTGTAAAACTACAGTTATGGGATTACTGTCAAAAAGGTCACTTTTCGCCAGAATTGCCATTCCCACATGGGGACGGTGGGTTGTCCGACGAAATAACATCGTTGGTGAAGGCCTTGAGGCGATGGCTGAGATTAAGCCCCCGTACCTAGTGTTATGTAATCACGCCCACACCCTCGACCCTTTTTTTATATCTATCCTCAGCCCTATGGATATTCGCTGGGTCGCCGGGGCGTATCTCTTTAAGCTCCCCTTTTTAGCTACGCTCCTTCATCACCTCGTTGGGGCGATCAGTAAGCAGCAGGGGCGCAGTGACATGCACATGATGCGCCAAATCACCGCCGCGTTTAAGAAAGGGGATGTTGTTGGAATCTTCCCCGAAGGAACCCGAACGTGGGATGGGGAGCCGGTGGGCTTTGACCCTTCACTCGCTAAGCTCATTAAACTCTTCAAAGTCCCCGTCGTTCTTTTAAACTTTGAAGGTCTCTACGGAATCAAACCCAGATGGACCGATTACCGCCGCCGGGGAAGAGTCACTCTGCGCTT
>JBBADN010000030.1:0-10067 GCA_041656455.1 Sphaerochaeta sp.
TTTCAATGGAGTACGGCACGTCCTCCTGCAGAACCGAAAGAATTTCCGAGATTCCAAAAACACCAATGAGGGCAGGGATTAAGCTAATACCCGCCATCAATTGATAGCTGCCGTAGGTAAAGCGCGGATACGAGTAAATTGCATCAAGGCCAATCATTGCAGTGAAGAAGCCTAAGAAGCCAACAATCCACCCCTTCAGTGGCGTCGATTGTGTGGAGAGGTTTCCACAAATCATAATTCCAAAGACGGAGATTAAGAAATACTCCCATTGGCCAAACTTCAAGGCGATCTTATACAAGAACGGGGTCAAGAAGATCAAAATAATGATTGAGAAGATTGAACCTATAAAAGAGGCGATAACCCCAACACCAATCGCTTGGCCACCACGGCCCTGCTTGGCGAGGACGAACCCATCTAAGGCGGTAGCCGCTGCTGATGGGGTTCCAGGGATATTAATCATGATCGCTGAGTAACACCCACCCATAACTGCCCCAACGTAGACGCCGAGCAAAAATGCGAGCGCGACGGAAAGGGTCATTGAGTAGGTTAAGTTAATTAAGAGAGCGAGGGCCATTGTGGCAGTTAAACCAGGAATCGCTCCTACAACAATACCAGCAACCGTTGCAACGAGGGTGACAAGGATTTGGGGGAACCCAAATGCCTGAGCAACAGCTGCACCAAATATACCAAATTGAATTGAAAATGCTTCAAACATACTGTTTCCTCATTACGGTAGGGGAATAACAAAGAGGTAACGGAAGACGACACTAATCAACACCGAAGCGATGACTGAGATGAGGATATTCCAGTGAATCTTTGTAGATTTCAAATATAAGAATGTGAAAAAGAGGTAGAGAAAGGTTGCGAGTGTAAAGTGAACCCTTCCAACTAATCCGTAGATATAGACAACCATTAACGCTGCAAGGATAACTACCCGCTTCGTTTGAGGGTCTAAGGCGATGGCTAAGAGGTTATGCTTAGAGAAAGATTCTTTTGTCGATTGCACTCCACCAGCCTTTAAGGACCCAATAACCATTACAACACCGAACACCAAGAAGATCCCTCCCAGAATAAGGGGGAAGAAGCCTGGTGCATCTAAAAACGTGTTATAGACTTTCATGTTTAAGGCAGCAACCATCAAGTACACCCCAAAGATTCCTAAAAGGACTCCCATGATGAGGTCAGATGTTGTTGTTTTCTTCTGTTCTTCCATACTGCTTTCCTTCAATTACAGAACTAAGGCGGAGAGGCGGCAAAAGCCACCTCTCCAGAGATATCATTATTTGATCTTCTGTTTCTCAACATCCCAATCAAAGTCAGCAAGCTTGGGAATTCCAAGGGTTGCAGGATCGACGGATGCTGAGCCAACGTTGTGCAGGGTCCACGCGTATCCAGAGTCCTGAATTGCCATGAACTTATCTGCTTCTTCACCAACTAAGCCAGCAATGGAAAGGCCTTGGCTGTCGGCGTATTCGATGACTTCCGGTTGCTCCATTGCCCAGAGGAACGCCTCGGTGAGCTTGTCCACGATTCGAGCGGGAGCGTCACGAGGAATCATTACTGGCCACGTCTCACTGAGTAAGGGGACGTTGTCGCTACCTGCTTGGAGCTTGAGGATTGAAGGAACGTTCAAGCCTTCTTTGGTGTAATCTTCAACATCGGTAATAGCAAGAGCGCGGAGCTGACCAGCTTTCACGAAGTCGATGACAGCACTGAAGGTAGCCATTGCGATGGGAGCATCACCAGCGATGACGTTAATTCCAGCTTGGCGGCAGGAACCAGCGGTCATGTAGTTCGGTGCAGGGATCCCAGCGAGGTCACGAATCGCCTCAAAGAGGACGTGGGGGCCAACACCAAAGCCGCTGATCGCAAAGTTGTTCTTTCCACTCTTGAGGAACGCAACTGCATCATCATACGTCTTAATTGGGCTGTCGGCAGGGACAACGAGAGCAGCAGCACCCATGTAGGGGTGGAAGCTAATCCAATCAACCCAAGAGGTGTCGCTCGTACCAAAGACGCGGTAGCCACTGAAGGCACCACTACCGGTTCCAAGCATGGAGTACCCGTCGTGGGGTTTGGTGTAGAGTACGTTGTTCGCAGCAACTGCGGAGGAAGCACCTTCTTGGTTCACAACATTAATCGTCTCACCAAGATATTCCTTCATCTTCGCAACGACCGGACGAACGGCTGTATCAGTTCCACCACCGGCACCGAAGCCAATGTAGACAACTGGCTGGGTTCGAGGCCACACCTTCTCCGACTTATCGGCTGCGCCCTGAGCAAAAAGAGCGGATACTGCAACGAGCAGTACCAAGGAAACCATCAGAATTTTGTGTTTTCTCATTACAAAACTCTCCTTTTTCATATTCAGTAGCCCAAGCTACTGGATTTTACTATCTTGTATGTTGTCATACAAGTTATTAGTCAATATTCACCATCCTCCTTATAAGAGGATCTCTTTAGGCGACCGGGACTTCGTTGATTCGGTCGACGGTTTTAGCAACGTGCTCGCGCATTGCATTCACTGCAGCGGCTTGGTTGCCCGTCCTTAATTCCTGTAAAATGAGGCGGTGGTAGTATTTTCCATCGTGCATTCCTAAGTGGTTTACAATCGACTCCATTGAAACATCCATCAAATCGTACATGAAGTTCATGACGTTGATTATCATCTGATTTTTAGAGGCTTTCGCGATCAAGACGTGGAAGCGCACATCATCCTCAGCAAAGGTCTTTATATCACTTGTGTTCGCTTCCATCCGAACCACAATTTCCTCTAAGGCATCTAGCTCCGCTTCGGTAATACGGGCTGCTGCGAGCTCAATTGCGCCAACCTCCATGACTAATCGGTATTCAAGAATCTCCTTAATTGTGTTTTTGTTCACAAGGAACATCGGCATCATGAGATCGCTATACGTATCAGCCGTAACTTTGCGAACAAACGTTCCCTCTCCTTGCCGCGTTTCAACAAGGCCCAGGGCGGTAAGGCGGTGAATTGCGGCTCGAACGCTAATTCGACTCACTCCTAAGAGTGTCCGCAACTCATTTTCTGACGGAAGTTTTGATCCTTCCTTCCACGTTCGATTGGTTATTTGGCCAAGGAGCTGTTCATACACCTGATCAGAAACCTTCTGACTTTTTATCTTGTGCATGGGTTTTACTGCTTCCAACCGAGACTCCTTTTTCAACCAAACCACTTGTATGATAACATACAGACAGCTCTTGTCAAATATGGTTTTCTTGGTTTGTATATCTCACTAAAAGCCAAGATTAACGTGAATAATTCACACATATGGGGCTTTTGCTCTAATTATGTGAATTAATGAATATTAAGTTTCGCCTGTTTTCTCCTCTTGCATTATCTCATCTATCTCGCTACGTTTTACCCATGATTAACACAGTATTTCTAACCAGTGCATTCTTTCGTCCCGGTAGTGAAGAGCTTGCTCGATTGAATAAGGCGTATCCAATGATTAACCTCACCACCACCCCGCTCAATGGGTATGATCCTGCGATCGTAGAAGATGCAGAGATTGTCGTAGGGAACATCCGCGCTGAAGATATAAAAAAGGCTAAGAAGCTGAAGTGGCTGCAAACCCAAAGCGCTGGCGTTGATATGTACGCCAACCGCGCTTTGTTTGCCTCCCCTGATATTCTGGTAACAAGTGCCTCTGGAACATACGGGCGGCAGATTGGTGATCACGTTCTTGGAATGATCATCGGCTTTAACCACAACTTCTTTACCTATCGTGATCAAATGAAGAGCCGCCTTTGGAAAGGATACTACCCACCAAAAGATCTTTGGGATTCAACCCTCTTGGTTCTTGGCCTTGGGGACCTTGGCTCGAACATCGCTAAGAAAGCAAAGGCCCTTGGTTTGAATATTATCGCCGTTACCCGCAGCAGTAAAAACAAGCCTGAGTATGTTGATGAGCTTTATCCCATTGAAGAGCTCGATTACCACTTAGGCCGCGCTGACTACTTCGTCTTAGCCTCTGCGGCAACACCCCAAACACGGAACATCCTTAACCGAGAGCGGATTTACGCCTTAAAAGAAGGCGCAGTGGTAATAAACGTTAGTCGAGGAACCTTGATTGATGAAGCAGCGCTTACTGAAGCATTGAAGAGTGGGCACCTCGGTGGAGCGGGCTTAGACGTCACCGCTGTTGAGCCCCTTGATCCTTCCAGTGAACTGTGGGCGTTAGACAACGTCTTTATCACCCCACACACCAGTGGACTCTCTCCGAACACCTATACCCACGTCTTTGATCTCTTCTTTGAAAATCTTGGCTCTTACCTCAGTGATAAGAGCCAGATGAAAAATCTTGTTAATTTTGATGCGGGTTACTGATCGTTCTTTGGTTTTTCTTTCTTTGAGATTTGATTAAGGAGTACGATCACAAAGTAGATGAGAATGATGACGGTGAAGATTCCGACCATCCCTTTAAGCATCAACGTTAATGATTGTTGAAATACTGGATTCATCACACCCTCCTACAACATCGCTGGCACTAAGCCAAGGATAACACCGCCGGCGATGACGCTGGCAATTTGCCCAGCGACGTTTGCTCCAACGGCGTGCATCAAGAGGTGATTCTGTGGATCGGCCTCTTGGCCCATCTTCTGAATTACCCGAGCGGACATCGGAAAGGCACTGATACCAGCAGCCCCAATCATTGGGTTAATCTTATTCTTCGAAAAGAGGTTGAGGAACTTTGCAAAGAGAACGCCCCCAATTGAATCAAAGACAAACGCTAAGAGTCCTAAGAACATAATCATCACCGTCTCTAGGCGGACAAACTGCTCGGCTTTCATTGTCGACGCGATGGTGATTCCCAAGAGCAGGGTGATTAAATTCACCAGCGTTGTTTGGGCGGTCTCTGAGAGGGAGTCTAAAACGGTGGACTCGCGAATCAGGTTTCCAAACATCAACAGTCCCACTAAGGAAACCGAAGCAGGGGCAACGTAGCCCGCTACAATCGTAACGACGATTGGGAAGATAATCTTCGCTTTCTTTGACACTGCCTTGGGGTTGTATTGCATCCGAATCATCCGTTCTTTCTTCGTTGTGACGAGCCTAATCGCAAAGGGTTGGATTATTGGAACAAGGGCCATATATGAGTATGCGGCAATGGCAATCGGTCCGATGTACGCTGACTTAAAGACTTGGGAAACAAGAATTGAAGTTGGTCCGTCCGCGGCTCCAATAATCCCAATAGAAGCTGCATCCGATAAAGAGAAGCCAAAGAGTGTTGCTACGCTAATCGTTGCAAAAATTCCCCACTGCGCTGCCGCACCGAAGAGAATTAACCGAGGATTAGAAAGTAACGGGCCAAAGTCGATCATCGCCCCAATTCCAATAAAGAGTAGGAGCGGCATCGCTTCAGCAGACTCAATGCCGAGGCTGAAGAGCCAATCGAGAATTCCCTCCACTGGGCCAATGCCTTCCATGAATTGGGTCACCGCTCCACTGAAGGGAAGGTTCACAAGGATTGCTCCAAAGCCCATCGGCAGAAGCAACGCAGGTTCTAACTTTTTCTTAATCGCCAGGTAGATGAGGATACCCCCAACACCGTACATGATGAGGTCTTTCCACGTTGTGGCTAACACCCCGCCCAATAAGAAGTCCATAGAGACCTCCCGGGTAATAAAAAATAGGGGGAGAAGTTGACTTCGCCCGTAGGCAAGAAGCTCCCCCGACGTAGTCAGTGTAAAGGTCTATCGACTCCGCGTCAAATAGCTTACGCCTTTGTTGCTACGTAATCGAGGGCGAGGACAACGGATGGGAAGAAATTTTCTTCGCTGATGAGGGTGTAGAAATCAAGGCGGCGCATCATCGATTCCACTGGTCCTTGGATACCACACATGAGCAGCTCAACGTCTTTCTTCTTGCAAAGGTGGACGATCTCGCCAAGCTCAGTAATTGAGCTATGGTCGATGTTCGGTACCCCCCGAAGGGAGAGGAGGATTCGCTTCACTCCGCTTTGAATCAATGGCTCGATCGCATCGGTGAGCTTTCCTTGCGAGCCAAAGAAGAGCGCTCCATCCACATAAACGACCTTCGTTCGCTTTGCCCCTACCCCAAGCTGGCCCGTCACTGGGTCGATCTCAATGGAAAGTTTATTACTTGAGATAATAAACATCACGATCGAGAAGCCGATGCCAAAGAGGATTGCCATCGTCAGGTCAAAGACAACCGTTGCAACGAGGGTAATCGAGAATTGAGCGATCGAGGTCTTCATTCGCTTCGAGAAGATTTGCTTAATCGATTTCCAGTCATTCATCCGCCACGCGGTGATTAGTAACACCCCAGCAAGGGCAGAAAGAGGAACTCGACTTAAGAATGGGGCGAGGAAGAAGACCGAGGCGATTAATGCAAAAGAGTGGAAGATACTGGTAAGGCGGGTTTGCTGGCCTGCTTTAATCGCAACCGAAGAGCGGGCGATCGCCGCAGTTGCAGGAATTCCTCCAAAGAAAGGAATGATGATATTTCCAATACCTTGGGCGTAGAGCTCGCGAGTCGCGTTAAACTTCTCGCCAGTCATCTTCTCGGCGTACGTCCCACACAGAAGGCTTTCGACCATCCCAAGAGCCGCAATAGAAATTGCCGGAGAGAGGTAGATCCCAAAGTCTTTCCACGGCATTGAAAAAAGACCAAGGCGGTGCTCCCCAATTAAGGAGCGGGGGATGTGCCCAACTTCTGCAACGGGGAGGTTAAGAATAATTTGTGCAACCATCGTGACGATGAGGGCGAGGAGTGCTGAAGGCAGGCGTTCATTAAGCTTCTTCGGCCAAAGGACCATGAGGGCGATTACAAAGAGGCCAAAGAGAACCGAAGGCCAGTCAATTGAAAAACCGAGCCGGGTGTAGGAAAAGAGGCGTTCTAGGATCTCCGCTCCTTCACTGAAGGTGCCAAAGAACGCATCGATCTGTCCGGTGGCGATGATGATTGCAACACCGGCAGTAAAACCAGTAACAACGGGGATGGGGATGTAGGAGACAAGGGCACCTACTTTAAGAAGACCAGCGAGGATTCGAATAATGCCTGCTAAAAAGGTAACAAAGAGGACTCCCTCATACCCGTGGTTGGCCACAACGATGAGGAGGACCCCCGCCATCGTTCCCGTTGGTCCTGAGATTTGGAAGGACGCTCCACCGAGGGCTGCGATGATTAGGCCAGCGAAGATTGCGGTGATAATTCCACTGGCGGCATCGACGCCACAGCTGACAGCAAACGCTAAGGCTAACGGAAGGGCAACAGCGGCTACCGTAAGACCGGCGATGATATCTTTTGTGAGCTTCGCTGGGTTATACCCCCGAAACTCAGCTCGTAAATCATTGATAAATGTCTCTTGTTTGTTGCTTGCCATCCCCCCACCCTCCACCTTGGCCAATCGATACTAGCATATCTGATTGATCGCCACTTACTCAAGGTCGAGGTGGGATGATCTCAATCCAGTACCCATCAGGGTCAGTGATGAAGTAAAGGCCCATCGCCGTATTTTCATAGGCGATGCACCCCATTTCTTTGTGTTTTGCGTGGGCAGCTTCGTAATCATCGGTGGTAAAGGCGAGGTGAAACTCACAATCACCGAGGTCATATGAATCCTTCGGCCAATTGCGGAGCCACGTTAATTCAAGGGCGTGCTTCGACTCCCCATCCCCTAAGAAGGCGATGGTGTATGAACCATCAGCGGCATCTTTGCGCCGGATTTCTGTAAGTCCGAGCGCTTCTTCGTAAAACCGAATCGATTTATCAAGATCAATGACATTAAAATTATTATGAGCAAACCGAAAGTTCATGATATCCTCCATACTTCGCCGTTGGCACTCGGTGCTAAGATTGTAACAGTATTCTCTTGTACCTCATCCTTCAACGAAGAAACAAGGGCAAACTCCCCCCAAAGGTGCATAGGCACGAGGTAATCCACACTCACTCGAGCAAGAAGATCAGTAGCTCCTAAGAACGCCCATTTGCCGAGGCGGGGGTCAACGGGCACAAAGGCGAGATCGAGGTGCTTTGGAAGGCGCTCGAGTTCTTTACGGTACGCCTGGGCCATCGGGGTTGTATACCCCTCGCCTTCTTCCTCCCAGAACCAGTTGTTTAAGTCACCAGCAAAATAGATGACCCTATTTTCAATGGTAATGATGAACGCTACCCCTTCATCAGTGGACTTTAGCGTTGAAATCACAAGATTTCCAACGGTGATGGTTTGGTGAGGAGCAATCCAATGAATCCCTTCACCATTGGGCACCTGATCCTTTGGAATATCATCACTGAGGACAAACTCCTTAGCAGGCAGATCAAAGATTCGCCTATGGTAATGATCGCCATGGCGGTGAGAAGAGAAGACGATAAGCTCTTTCTTCGGTAATGGCGGAAGCTCACCATCGAAGTAATCGAATAACAGAACGTATTCATTTAGTTCAAGTAAGAACGAGGAGTGTTGGATAAAGGTAATCTTCATCACTCAACGATGAAAGAGAAGAAAGGGGGTGTCAAGGTTGGCTCCCCTCAAACCTCTCTATTTTTGATGAGGAATATTACCTTCAACGGATAGGAATCGGTGTAGGAATCAGAAGTTTATAGTAAACCAACAAGGGAGTATCTCAATCTGGTTCCATCTCCATTCATTGCTGCTGCTCTTTTGCCAGTGCCATCTGAATTGCATATTCAATTGCATTGAGCAAGCTCAACTCAAGAGCCGAGCCATCACCGGCGCGGTCGTATCCAGTTCCGTGGTCAACTGAGGTTCGGATGATCGGAAGACCAAGGGTGATGTTCACCCCTTTCACCGCTTCCCATGAGCCAAGTTCTTGGCTGTAAACGAAGCCTTTGACCTTTAAGGGGATGTGCCCTTGGTCGTGGTACATCGCTACAACGACATCATACCACCCTCCTAGTGCTTTGGAAAAAATAGTATCGGGTGGAGTTGGGCTTTTATCAGGAATAGTAATCCCTTCAGCGAGAGCTTGGTCGATCGCCGGTTGAATCTCTTCAATCTCTTCTCGCCCAAAGAGACCATTCTCCCCACTGTGAGGGTTAAGGCCCGCAACTCCAATCTTTGGGTTCTGAATGCCTAAGGCGAGACACGCCTCGTGGGCGATGTGAATCACATCAAGGATCCGCTCTTTCTTTACCCGGTCACACGCCTCTCTTAGTGAGCAGTGCGTTGAAACGTGGACGACTCGAAGGTTCTCCCAGGCGAGCATCATCGAATACTTTTCCGTGTTTGTGTATTCAGCGTAGATTTCCGTGTGGCCACTGTAGTGGTGATCAGCCATGTTGATCGCCTCTTTACTGAGGGCGTTGGTGACAGTGGCGTCGATGTTCCCAGAGAGGGCGAGCTCAATGACGGTTGTCACGTAGCGAAACGCCGCTTCGCCTCCAAGCGTTGTTGGTCCAACATGGTACGGTTTTGAACGGACTGGAATATCACTTTCGTGGATCAACCCAAGATCGAGAAGGTCGATCGTTCCATATTCAAAGCGCGCCTCACCTACATCAGTAATCGTACGAATTGAAAGCGGCGAGTTACAAATGGCAAGGGCCCTCTCCATTGAAGCAAGATCACCAACGACCACTGGTCGACACTCTTCGTAGAGCGCTTTTACTGTGAGCTCTGGACCATTGCCAAAGGGATCACCCATCGTAATTTTAAATAATCGGCTTTAATTTCATGTTCCACTCCCTTTGCACTCGTTCCAGAGAAGTTCTATGACATTCTCTTTTCCAAAGCCGCCAGATTTTGTAATGATGTGCCCTTCTTTTCCCTGATAGACAAACCGGGCTAAGACCACCCCTGCAAGGATCTCTCGTAGTGGAATAATCGCAGATATCCCAGTAACCCGAAAGAGCGCTTGGAGGGTATCCCCTCCAATACACATCCACGTTGCTTCAACGCCTTCATCAAGTATACTCTTAAAGAGTTCGCCCATCGAATGAGCTATTGTATCTTTTAAGGGTTCACCAGAACCTAGCTCATCAGCTACCGTTTCTGTTCCAACATCGATGAGGAGAGCTCCTTCCTTGTTATACGTATCAGTTACTTCTTGGACAAACGCTTCTC
>JBBADN010000031.1:0-10029 GCA_041656455.1 Sphaerochaeta sp.
TGGAACAGCTTGAGCGACTCTTGTAAAGGAATAGTATGAACGAAGAGATATTTGCAGATTTTCCCGAACTGAGGTCAGTTGAACCCCGCGAGCCCGGCAGCCGGCGGAGCGTTAAAAGCTACGTTCTTCGAACAGCGAGTTTAGTCGAGCGCGATGGACGAGCCATTGAGCGCTACTGGCCCACCTACGGCCTCTCTTTTCGAGATGAACTCCTCGATTTTCCTGCGCTCTTTGGAAATGATAAGCCGGTGATCATTGAGATTGGCTTTGGAATGGGCGCGGCGACAGCCCACATCGCCCAAGAGCGAAGCGAATACAACTACCTCGCCTTAGATGTCTTTCTTACGGGCATTGCAAAACTCTTAAACGTTGTGGGAAAAGCGGAGTTGGATAATATAAAGATTATGCGCTTTGACGCTGTAGAAGTATTAAAGAGAATGATTGGTGATGCAACGGTTGCGGGCTTTCACATCTTCTTCCCCGACCCCTGGCCAAAGAAGCGCCACTTCAAGCGTCGCCTCATCCAAGCGGAGTTTGCAACTCTCCTCACTGAGAAGCTCACAAAAGGGGGCTACATCTACTGCGTCACCGATTGGCAAGAGTACGCTGATCAAATGCTTGAAGTGTTTGACTCAATTGAGACTCTGAACAATCCTTATTCTGGTTTTGCCCCACCGCGGCCGTGGCGATTGGAGACTTCCTTTGAAAAGAAGGGAGTGGCAAAAGAGCACGTGATCAATGAAGTGTGGGTAGAGAAACAATAAAAGGGAGGGGTTTCCCCCTCCCAAGTGCTACAAATTGACTCTCATGCAATCAGAAATGTAGTGCTTCTGATTGATCTCAATCCTTACGCCTCCTCAAGGGATTCCTTGTAGGCGCGGATTACATCGTCTGCCAACTTACCGCTTAACGGTTCGTAGTGGTCAAACTCCATCTCAAAACTTCCCGTACCACTGGTCATTGACTTGAGGTCGATCGCATAGTTGAGCAGTTCGCTCTGCGGCACCAGGGCTTTGACCAGAATTAAGTGACCGATATCTTCTTGACCGAGAACTCGGCCGCGTTTACCGGAGAGGTCGGAGAGAATATCTCCAAGGTACTCTTCATCGATGAAGACAGAGAGGGAAACGATTGGCTCAAGGAGCGTGGGCCCCGCTTTTTCTAAGGCAGCGCGCATAGCACCTTTAGCGGCGAGCTTAAACGCCATTTCACTTGAGTCGACGGGGTGTTCCTTACCATCGTGGAGGGTAATGCCGATATCCATCAGTGGATAGCCAGCGAGGAAGCCCTCTTCCATTTGCTCGTGAAGGCCTTTTTCAATCCCAGGGATGTATCCCTTCGAGATTGCCATTCCCTTAATCACGTTATCGAAGGCGTAGTACTGACCGCGCTCAAGGGGGCGAACGTCAATTAAGACGCGACCGTATTGACCGTGACCACCACTTTGCTTCTTGTGGGTGAATTCACAAATCGGGCTCTTCTTGCTGATCGTCTCGCGGTAGGCGATCCGGGGGAGCTTCGTGTTAATCGTAACTTTTTGCTTATCCCGAACGCGATCGAGGATCATGTTCAAGTGGAGCTCTCCCTGACCAGAGACAACGTTTTCTTTCGTCTCTTCATTGAACTTAATCGTGAAGGTGAGGTCCTCTTCAGCGATCTTATTCAACGCTTCGTTCATCTTCACTTCGCTCTTCTTCTCATCGGAGGAGATGGCGAGGGCGTAGATGGGTTGGGGGAAGGCAACGGGCTTGAAGGTTAATGATCCATCACCACCTTCAACAAGAGTTGCATTGGTTGCGGTGATGTTACTCTTGGCGATGACACCAATATCACCAGCGGCAAGCTCGCTGACTTCATTCAGTTTCTTACCAACCATGCGGTAGACCTTTCCAGGTCGCTCGCGCTTATTAATCGCTGGGTTGGTGAGGTCGGTATCTCCTTTAAGGGTGCCGCGAAGAACCTTAACAAAAGAAAGTTTTCCACTGAACTGGTCGATTGTCGTCTTAAAGACGAGGGCAGCGGCGCTGCCTTCATCACTAATGACGAAGTCGTGCACTTGGCCTTCACTATCAACGCTCCAGTCGATCGCCCCAAGGGGGGAGGGGAAGTTATTCTGGATGAAGTTCATCAATGGAATAATTCCTGAGCCGAGGCCACTAGCACCGGCGAAGATTGGGACAAGACGGTTTTCTTTTAAGCCGTCGCGGAGGCCTTGGCGGATCTCGTCCGGTTCTAAGGTTCCCGCATCAAAGTACTTCTCGATGAGCTCATCGGCACCTTCAGCGGCGGACTCAATCATCTCTGTTCGATACTCTTCAACGAGTTCTTCTAACTCGGCGGGGATATCGCTACTCGTCTCTTTTCCGTTTTCATCAAAGAGGTAGACTTTATTTTCAATGAGGTTCACAACCCCTTTGTATTCACTGCCAGAGCCGATGGGAATGACCACCGGAACGAAGGTGACGTTGAAGGACTCCTTCAAGTCTGCAAGGACCTTCTGAAAATCAGCGTGGTCGCGATCCATCTTGTTGATGAACACTGCCCGCGGTTTATTCCGCTCATCTAAGTTGCGCCACAGCTTAATCGTCTCGATTTGGGGGCCAACTCGGCCATCAACGACCATGAGTGCTGCTTCGGTGGACCGGAAGCCGCCAATCGTCTCGCCGATAAAGCCAGCGGTACCCGGGGTGTCGATGATATTAAACGTTTTATCCCCGTAGTTCATTGATTGAAGCGTTGCATAGATTGAAATCTTATTGGCAATCTCTGCCTCGGCGTAGTCACTGGTGGTTTTCCCACTATCAACCGTTTCTGCCCGGGAAATCACCCCTGCATAGGCGAGCATCTGCTCAACGAGGGTTGTTTTCCCGGTTTCATTGTGGCCAATAATGGCAACATTCCTTAAGTCTGTGCTTTTAACACTCATAGATCCTCCTTCGATCACCTCTTGATAATCCAAAAACGCATATCGCTATGGTACGCCCCTTTGGTGGTACCTGTCAAAAGATTTCTTTTAGGCAGAAATTTACTCTATCATCGTACACCACAAACAATTCGTAGGTCTATACATAGAAGAGAAGGGAGAACGGGCGAGGTAGAGCTAAAGACCTCATAACTCACCCAACGTCGTATGTCAGAATGAAGATCCTACAGAGCCAAGGTTTGTTTCTCTCGGTGAAGAATGGACCCTCTTGGCATTGAAGGCCTGTACTTGGATGTCGTGCAGGGGGAAGGATCTTGAGAAATCTCCGTGCAAAAACTAGCGTTGTGAGGCGAGGTGTGCTACATTTGACAGGGGTTCTTTAACTTCGACTCAGATTGAGTAGTAAGGGAAATACATGGTTGTACTTGTGGGTGTGGATGCCCATGATAGCCAAAGAATTAAAGAAATCTTTGGTCCAATTGTAGTTGTTAACGTTGGGCGCTTAGAAGAAGCGCTTCATCACCGCGGCAACGAAGGCGAACCCCTCATAATCATACTAGACTCTTCCCTCGTCCGTGAGGCACGCTCTACCATCATCGAAGCTCAAGTCCACAGCCTCCGGGGTCCTCTCCTCGTTGTTCCCATTGGCGAAGAAGGGGAGCACTTTGATGAGTACCCCCACGCCCTTATTCGCCCGTTGGCGTATGAAAACCTTGTGCCCCTTCTTGGCGTCTACCTCTCCCTGTATCAAACGTACTTACATGAAGCTCCGAATCACCAGCGCTTCACATTAAAGACGCTCTTTCAGCAACTGCCGTTTGGCATCACCGTCTTTCAGGTGAAACAAACTCCCACCGGAGCGAAGGGAACGATTTCCCTCGTAAACCCGATGTTTGAAGAGATTCTCGGACGAAGTCGAAAGGAGATTATCGACCTTGGGGTTGAGGGATGTACCCACCCCAATGATTGGCCCCATGAAAAAGCACTACTTCATCAATTAGTCGAAGGGACGGTTACCAACTACTCGATGAATAAGCGAATTGTTCGCGGCGATGGCTCGGTTGTCTGGACGCACATCATGGTCGTTCCATTTACATTAAAGCAGTACAACGAAGGCCAATTCCTCTGCGTCCTGCAAGAGACGACCGAGGAGTACGCGAACGTCGAAACAGTCCGGGCGAAAAAAGAGATTTACGATGACCTGTTGGGAAACCTCCGCGTTGTTGCTTACCAAGCCCACCTTGATGAGAATCTCACCGTTTTCTTCATTACTGATGCGTGTTATGAGTTAAGTGGTTATACAAGCACCGAGCTCACCAGTGGTGAAGATTTCTTCTATGGGAATATCATGGATCCCGCCACCCACGATGATGTGATCAACCGCCTTCATAAGCAAATTCAAGAAGAGAGACAGATTCGCATCGAGTATGAGATCATCACGAAAAGTGGGGAGCGCAAGTGGGTCCTTGAGATAGGCCGGGTTAAAGATGGGGATGTGCCCATTCTCGAAGGAATCATCATTGATTTTAACCGGTATAAGGAGCTCGAGTTAAGCCGCTTCTTTGAAAATGACCGGATTCCTCTTTCGGGCTTAAAGAGTCGAAACGCCCTTCGGTGGCAAATCACCGAAGATGGGGAAAAAGAGCTCAAGCAGAAAAGCGCCCTGTTTAGTATTAACTTTACCTCCCTCTATGGATTGGTCCTCCGCTTCGATCACTCCTACGTTGAATCGCTGACAAAAGAAATCGCCAAAGTCTTAGAGCGTTTTAAGAGTGATAAGAATTTAGTGTACGGGCCGTTTGAGTACCGTTTCGCTATTTACGTTCGCGAATATCCCGACCGTGCTGCCCTTGAGGCGCTCGGTCATCAAATCATCGAGGAAGTTGGGGTCCTTCTTCAGGCAAAGCAGGTGAGCTGGGGTATTGGGATTATAGAAATTGACTGGAGTGAAGCCCTCGATGCGGAGCAAATCCTTCACCGCGTCGTCGTTGCGAGTGACTCCGCCTTCAAAGAAAAATCTCCCCACCCAGCGATTTACTTCTATGACCGGGCGATGAGTGACCTGGTTCAACGGGAGACGATCCTTCTTCAAGAGCTCACCGAAGTGGCCAATGGAATCCAACCAGAGCGCCTCAGCCTTCACTACCAACCGATCGTCTCGGTGAAGACCAATGCAATTCACAGCTTTGAAGCCTTAGCGCGCTTTACGAGCAATACCCTCGGCAGTGTGAAGCCCGCTGAGTTCATTCCCATCGCCGAGAAGTATCGCCTCATCATTCCCCTTGGCTATGAAATTTTCCGCCAAGCGCTTCGCTTCCAAAAACGCCTTGAGCGGGCGGCTTTAGGTTCCCTCTGTATTACAATTAACGTCTCCGCCTTTCAACTCCTAGAGCTTGATTTCCCTCACGTGCTGAGCACCCTCCTTCTTGAAGAAGGGGTCGATCCCTCCAACGTCGTCTTAGAGCTCACTGAGGTGGGCATCAGTTCAACGCTGGTGCGAGTCAATGCAATCCTTAAGACGCTGCAGAGCCTTGGAATGAGGATCGCCCTCGATGACTTTGGGGTAGGGTACTCCTCGTTAGCCCGGGAGAGTGAGTTAAACGTTGATTTTGTAAAAATTGATAAGCTCTTCGCTGACCAAGTCCTCAAGTATGGCCCCGAGCGCTCAGTGCTCGGTGATGTTATTAGTATGGTCCACAAGATGGGCCACACTACCGTTGTTGAAGGGATTGAAGAAGCGGACCAACTTCAGTATATCAAAGACCAAAACGCCGTCTTATACCAAGGATACTTTTACGCTAAACCGATGGAGGAAGAAGAAGCCTTTACGGCGTGCATAGAAAAACAGGTACCCGCTACGGATACCTGAGAGGATATAAATATCGAGTGAAATTAGCGGGTTTCTTCGATTGCCAAATCGATAACTTTTGCAATCTCCTGTTTTAAGCGATACCCAAATTGATCGATTACCGTGACATCACCGGTGAACTTATCGCCATCTTCGCAGAAGAACGTCCAACACGGGACTTCGAGCGCTCGGCCGATCTTTTCAATAGTTGAAAAAGAAGGAGCTTTCCGGGATGTTTCAATTTCCGTAACAAATGATGTTGAAACCCCGATACGCTCTGCGAGCTTTGCTTGAGTCAGCCCCAATCGTCGGCGCCGCTCTTTTAAGTTGCGGGCAAAGATGTCTTGTAACGTATACGTTCGCGCCATGTAGTACTCCTTAGTTGTAGATCCTTGTTATGCCTAATAGAACTGTATAAAAGGGTGATACCTCACCAGAAAAATAACCACTACCGTATATTTATGCACGGAATGAGGGATATCGCAAGGCTTTTATGAACGATTATGAATATATTATTACACTTTTTCTTCGTAATGATCAAATTCCATCGAAAACGTTCCCCGTCCTTGGGTTGCTGAGCGTAGGGCTGTTGAGTACCCAAAGAGTTCGGAAAGGGGAGCTTGCCCGTGGATTTGCTCAGTGAAGGTCCGCGATTCAATTGAGGTGACGAGTCCTTTTCGGCTAGTTACGCTGCTGATCGCTTCCCCGACGTACTGCGTTGGAACAATAATCGTCAGGCGCATAATCGGCTCCATAATCACCGGATTGGCCGAAGCTGCTACTTTATCAAAGCAGAGGGCACTCGCCGCTTCGTAGGCGAAGGTGGAGGCAGTCAGTTCGTTGTAGGCGATATCCGTCACTTCGACTTCGATGTTACACGACTCGTAACCGTAGCGAATTCCCCCCATGAACGCATTGGTGACTCCACGTTCAACAGCTTCAACAAACTCGGCTGGAATACCGCGAGTATTGGCGCTATTGATGTAGCGGTTTTCGTTTCCTTCGCGATAGGGGCGAACACTCATCGTAACACCAGCGCTGTGCTCTTTGTTAGCGATCACTCGACTAAACTCTTCACTTCCACTGGCAACCTTGGTGACTGATTCACGGTAGGTAACTTGCGGTTGGCCAACCCGCGCTTTAATCTTCATCTCATTGGTGAGGCGGGTTACGAGCACTTCTAAGTGAAGCTCACCCATGCCGCTGATAATAAGTTGGCCCGTCTCTTCATCGTCCCGCCAGGAGAACGTTGGATCTTCTTGGCTGAGGATTCCCAGCGCTTGGCGAAGTTTATCACCATCACTGGTTGTATTCGGTTCAATGGCGATCGAGATAACCGGGATGGGAAAGTGCATTTGCTCTAAGAGGATTTGCGCTCCCTCACTGCCGATTGTATCCCCTGTTCGACCTTCCTTAAAGCCAATGATGACTCCAATATCCCCAGCGTGTAATTCACTTAACTCCTCGGCGCGGTCAGCGTGCATGCGCATGATTCGATTCACCCGCTCCCGCTTCTTCTTGGAGATGTTCATTAAGGCGGTGCCTTTTTTAATCGTCCCGCTGTAGACGCGGACGTAGTTCATCGCCCCTGCTTCGCGGTCGACGTGAATCTTAAAGATTAACCCAAGCGGTGGGCCGTCACTCTTATAGGGAACTTCCACTTTCTCCCCACTCTTAGCGGCGATTGCCTGCATCGGAGGAACTTCACTTGGCGAGGGGAGATAGTCGATCACCCCATCAAGGAGGGGTTGAACACCGATATCCTTGAGTGAGGAACCAACGAAGACCGGAAGAATCTGGCGTTTAATCGTTGCTTTTTTAATCGTTTCTTTAATCATGGCGAGGGGAATATCTTCCCCTTCGAAGTAGCGCTCGGTGATCTCGTCGTTAAAGGAGGAGACTGCGTCAATGAGGTTCTCATACGCTTGGTCAACGCGGGCGGTTAAGTGTTCAGGAATTGGTTCTTTGGTGAAGGTCTTACCTTTATCCTCCGGGGAGTACACAAGGTAGGTCCGTTCTAAGACGTCGATGATCCCACTGAACTCACTTTCATTACCTACTGGCAAAAAGAGGACGATGGGGTTTGCCCCGAGCTTTTTGCGCAACTCTTCAACAGCGTCTTCAAAGTGCGCCCCGAGGCGGTCCATCTTGTTGATAAAGGCGATGCGGGGAACACCGTACGTGTCGGCTTGGCGCCACACCGTTTCGGTTTGGGGTTCAACCCCACCAACGGCGCAGACGACCATGATTGCCCCATCGAGGACGCGGAGCGAGCGCTCCACCTCAGCGGTGAAGTCAACGTGGCCGGGAGTATCGATGATGTTGATTTGGTGGTTGTTCCAATAACACGTAATCGCGGCACTGGTAATGGTTATTCCACGATCTTGCTCTTGGTCCATCCAATCCATGATCGCTTCGCCGTCATCGACTTCGCCGATGCGGTGGCTCTCACCGGTATAGTAGAGAATGCGTTCAGTTGTCGTTGTCTTACCGGCATCAATGTGGGCCATGATGCCAATATTTCGGGTTAATTGTTCGTTCATCATCAATCCTCGTAAAGCGTTGCTACGATACCACACAAAAAGAGGAGAATCAACGTGAAGGTGTAATGATTAAGAGTCGCAGAGCGTTTAAGACGGCAAGGAACGTCACCCCCGTGTCAGCGATCACCGCAACCCACATCGGAGCGTACCCTAAGGCGGCGAGGACCATCGCTAAGGCTTTTACGCCAAGGGCGAGGGCGATGTTTTCGCGCACGATTCGGGCAGTTTTCTTGCTGATCGAAACGAGATTTCCGATCTCATTAAGATCATCAGGAAGGATGACGACGTCCGCTGATTCAATTGCTGCATCACTGGCGCCGCTGCCGATCGCAATTCCAACGTTACTCGCTGCTAACGACGGAGCATCATTCATTCCATCACCGACGTAGAAGTAATGGGGTCTCTCTGCTCCTAGGGCAAAGAGCTGTTCTTGCTTTTCATTCGGTAACAGCCCACCATAGACGTGATCAAGGCCAAGTTCAGTGCCAACGCGCTGGGCGTTCTTTACTCCATCGCCACTGATCATGCTCAAGGTGGAATACCCAAAGCTCCTGAGGCGCTTCATCAAGGAAGGCGCTTCACGCTTAATGGTGTCAGTGACGACAAAGCGAGCAACAAGCACTCCCTCAATGACAAACAGGAGAGCTCCATGTTCACTCACCGGAGCACCTAACTCCGTGTAGAGGGCGTTGTTTCCAATACTCATCGTCTTACCATCAATCATCCCGACGATTCCTTTTCCCGCGTACTCTTGGACGTTTGTGACTGAACGCGGTGGCGTATCTAACACGAACGCCTGAGCTAAGGGGTGAGTTGAGTGTGCTTCTAAGCTCCCGGCAAGAAGGAGAAGTTCTTCTTCACTGTATGAGTCAGTGAAGCGATCAACACTGGCGAGGCTAAACTCCCCAGTTGTGAGCGTCCCCGTTTTATCAAAGATTGCACTATCAGCTTTGGCGAGTGCTTCAAGGTAGTTTCCCCCCTTGATAATAATTCCCCTTCGCGCTCCACTGCCGATTCCAGCGAAGTAGGAGAGGGGAACACTGATCACGAGGGCGCACGGACAGCTGACAACTAAGAAGACGAGCGCGCGATAGAGCCACGGCTCTTTGTTTCCAGTAATGATGAAGGGAATGAAGAAGAGCAGAAGGGCCGCGCCAACTACCGCTGGGGTGTAGTAGCGAGCGAAGGTGGTGATGAAGCGTTCAGTTGGCGCTTTCTTCGCCGCCGACTCTTCAACAAGGTGAAGAATCTTCGCCGCTGTTGAGTCTTCCCAGATCTTTGTTACTTCAATCTCTAAGCTTCCGGTGAGGTTCACCGCCGAGCTAAGGACTTCACTGCCCGCCTCAACTAAGAGGGGGAGGGCTTCACCGGTAAGGCTCTGCATATCCAACGTGGATGTTCCGCTGAGGACGATTCCATCAAGGGGAATTTTCTCCCCACTTAAGACGCGGATGATCGATCCAACCTGGACTTCTTCACTGGGGACGAGCATGACATTCGAGCCATCCACAACCCGAGCCTCATTGACGTGCAAGTCGAGGGTAGCGAGGATTGAGTTTCGACTCTTTTGTACTGCTGCTTCTTGGAGATATTCCCCAATTAAATACAAGAGCATAACCGCTGCTGCTTCAGCGACTTCACCGACGGCGAGCGCTCCAATGGAAGCAACACTCATCAAAAAGTGTTCGTCAAAGATTTTTCCACCGACGATGTTT
>JBBADN010000032.1:0-9869 GCA_041656455.1 Sphaerochaeta sp.
GAAGATTGTTGTAAATTCTGTGGCAAAGAAGATTGTTGTAAATTCTGTGGCAAAGAAGATTGTTGTAAATTCTGTTTGACATACTAGTATACTAGATGTACGATTTATTCAGGTGTTAGGTGTCGGCTTGGGCAGGACCCTAATAGTAAAATGGTAACATTCCTGTTTTCAGGAGGAGGATTTATCCATGAAAAAGAGTATTGCTGTAGTTATGGTTTTATTAGTAGCCATGTCGTTAGTCATCGCTGGAGGAGCAAAAGAGAGTGCAGCTGGGGCAAAAATCCCAGTAGTTTTTGCTGGAACCGAAGCACCATCAACTGGACAGAGCCGAATGATGCAAGCTGTTGCTGATAAGCTCAACGCCAGTGGCCGCTTCAATGCCACCGTTCAAGTTGCTGGTGCCTTGTCGGCAGATACCGACGCCCTTGTCACCCAGGCAAAACTCGGCGTAAGCCTTGTTGTTCCGAGTGACCCCGGTCGTCTTGCAAGCCAATTCAACATTCCTGATTTAAACATCCTCATGGCACCGTTCATTTTGACAAACCCTGAAGACTTAGAGAAACTGCCAGAAACGGCAATCTTTAAAGAGTGGCAAGCGGAATTAGAGGCTCAAGGGATTATTCTCATCTCCGATATGTACAACGGATTCAGAAACTTCTACACCAACGTACCCGTATCGAAGGTAAGTGACCTCTCTGGTTTAAGAATTCGAGGATTTGCTAACGCAGTCGGAAATGGTCTTGCGAAGTATCTCGGGTTTGCCAACGTCGGAATTACCTTTGGTGAAGTCTTCCCGGCAATTCAGCAAAAGTCCCTTGATGGAACTGAAGTCCAAGTTTCCGCTGCTGATGGTGCTCGCCTTTATGAGGTGACAAAGTATATCGCGATGACGAAGCACTTCATGCTCCAAAGCTCCTTTGTCTGCTCGAAGAGCTTCTACGACTCCATGAGTGAGAGTGATCGTGAATTCTTCGTAAAGACGATGCGCGAAACGTCCACAGAGTACGGACAAATCATCCTTGATGAAGAAGCTCCGCTCTATGAAAAGATGGAAGCGAATGGCGTAAAGATTAGTGAAGTCAACATGGCGGATTGGATGGCGGCTATTGAGCCGATGTACACCAACAACGACTTGAAGTTCACCCCCGGTCTGAAAGATCGGCTCTTCAAAGAGCTTGGGTACTAAGCAAACGATCTAATCTAAAGGCGGGAGCGTTCCTCCCGCCGCATGTTTCTGGGAGGAGTGTATGCAATTCTTGAAAAAAATCTATCAAGGGGCGGTTAAGGTGGAGTTATTCGCCTGTGGAATTGGCTTTATCGCGTTAATTTTCTTTGTTTTTCTCTCCGCAATTTTGCGCTTCTTCCGGATTTCGCTTTCGTGGAACATCGATATGGCGCTCTTAATGCTCGCCTGGACTGCGTTCCTTGGAGCAGATTTAGCGTGGCGAGATGGCCAGCTCGTTGGTATTGATCTCGTCACCCGTCAATTACCAAAAAAAGTCGCTCAAGTCATTGAACTTCTTGTCTTGATCGTCATTCTATTTGCCCAAGCCATTATCTTTTACTTCGGGGCGCGTTTAGCGTGGGTTGAACGAGTTCGAACGTACCAATCGATGCCAATTCCCTACGCTGTTGTCACCTACAGCCTCGTTGTTGCAGCATTCTCAATGTCAATCTCATCGGTAATTAAAATTTACCACTCTTTCCGTGCTCTCATTACTTCAGAGGTGGCCGTATGACCTTTTTATTGATTTGTTTTGTACTCTTCTTAGTGATGGGAATGCCGATTGCCTTTGTAATTGGGGCAGCGGGATTCGCGTACTTCTTTACCCAGCCAATTCTTCCCTTCGAAGCAGCGGTGCAGATGGTTCTGCTTCAGAGTCAGTCGTTTGCATTCCTCGCCGTTCCCTTCTTTATCTTCGCGGGTAATTTAATGAACGTTTCAGGCATTACTGAGCGCCTTTTAGGATTAGCTCGCCTCCTAACGCGGCGGATGTACGGCGGAACCGCCCAAATCTCTGTCGTCCTTTCCACTTTGATGGGTGGGGTCTCTGGCTCAGCGACTGCTGATGCGGCGATGGAGACAAGAATCTTAGGCCCAGAGATGATGAGGATAGGCTACTCCAAGGGGTATATCACTGCAGTAAACTGCACTTCTGCGTTAATTACCGCAACGATTCCCCCAAGCCTTGGCTTGATCATCTTCGGCTTCATTGGTGAAGTTTCAATTGGTCGCCTCTTTGCGGCTGGAATTATCCCCGGTATTTTAATGATGGTCTTCCTCATGGCGACTACGAGTATCACCAGTCGCATTAAAAAGTATGATCCCCCTAAACCCGATGCTCCAAAGCTTACGTGGCGCGAGCTGGGTGGTAACTTGAAAGAATCGATTTGGGCGCTCTTGTTCCCAATTATTCTCATAGTTGGAATTCGTTTTGGACTCTTCACACCAAGTGAATCTGGAGCGTTTGCTGTTATTTATGCGTTAGTGATCGGCTTCTTTGTTTACAAAGAGCTAACGTGGGAGAACTTCAAAGACGCATTGATCACAACGATTAAAGATAATGGGGCAATTATGCTCATCATCGCAATGAGTGGGCCGTTCTCCTATGCGATTACCTGGGTTCAGCTTCCTGCCGTCCTCAGCCGCTTCATCTTTGGCATTACAGAAAACCCTCACCTTCTTACCCTCATCATGCTCGGCTTCCTTTTCATCAGTGGGATGTTCGTTGACTCGAACGTCAACTTCCTCCTTTTGACCCCAATTTTCCTGCCAATGGTGACCAGTGTTGGGATGGATCCTGTCCACTTCGGAGTGCTTATGGCGACGATCGTCACTCTCGGGGTGATGACGCCCCCAGTAGGAGCTGCGCTCTATACGGTGTGTGGTATTATCGACTGTCCAGTTGAAGAGTATACGCGGGAATCAATTCCCTTCTTGATTGCAATCTTATTGGAGTTGGTGATTTTGGTTTTCACTCCTAAGTTGGTTCTTTGGATCCCCAATATGATCTTCGGTCCAACACTTGGTTGACCAATTGGATCGACTTCAGTACCGTGGTGGACGGGTTTCCACCACCAAGGAGGGTAGGACCACTCGGTCAGCTACAATGATTGTTACCGCCAAGCAGAATAATGAAAACTCACGAACGTATGCGCTTCGGATTCTTAAACAAAATCTCGTGTCCCTCGACCTTGAACCAGGGAGCCTTCTAAGTGAAAAAGATCTCGCCGTTGAAATGGGTCTTTCGCGAACTCCAGTGCGCGAGGCGCTTATTGAACTCGATCGCGTTGGGATTGTTCAGATCCTCCCACAAAAAGGAACGCAAGTCTCCCTCATCGACTACGCTCTAGTAGAAGAGGCGCGTTTTATTCGCCTCGCCTTAGAGAAAGAGGTTGTGAAGATCCTCGCCACGAGTGAAAAACCAGAGATGTTTGCCGTCTTGGATGAAATCGTTCAACTACAGGACCTCTATCTCTCTTTGAAAAACCCCACCAAGCTCCTTGAGCTCGATGACGTCTTTCATGCAACACTCTTTGGCATAGCCAATAAAGCGAACTCCTATGCGTGGCTCACTGAAGGGATGAATATCCACTTTGACCGGGTACGAAAGATGAGTCTAGAAACGGTGAAGGATATGAAGATCGTCGAAGACCACCGGGCAATTGTTGAAGCACTTCGCCAAGGCGATGGCTCCTTAGCCCAAAACTTAGTGGAGAAACACCTAAGTCGGTACAAGATCGATGAAGATGCAATTAGGGCGGCATATCCAGCGTACTTTATCAACGGTGAAGAGTAACGGCGGATACCCCAGCGTAGCGTGTAACGTAAAATCACGTATGTAATCAATTATGAGTCATTGTGGTGCATTGACACCGTACGTATTCTGTTTTACTTTTCGGATGCATCTGGAAGGAGTCGCTAAGCGTCTCCACGAGTCATGATTCCATCACATCGCGCAGTCGATTTTTTTATATGGGAATGTAGTCTACGATGATGATGAGTCCAAAAAAGAATTTAGAAAAACTTTTTCGGGGCAGTTTCCATACATTACAGCGTTCGGCAAAACATTGCGTTTGGCCTTTTGGTGGAGTACCATAGAGATACCACTACATGCGGAGGTTGCAGATGTCAAACGTACAATCAATTTTGGATCAAAAAGGTAGTTCGGTGTTTAGTATCACGCCCGATGATGTGTTAGCACACGCTCTTTTGCAGCTAAACGAACAAAAAGTTGGTGCGCTGCTCGTACTCAATGAGAGTGGTGATATCAAAGGGATCCTCTCTGAGCGGGATATCGTCCGCCACTTCTCTCGCCGCCTTGAGCACATCAATACAACCGAGATTAAAGTCAATGAAGTGATGACCGCGGGAGTTACATGTGTAAAACTCCATCAGAGCCTAGAGGATTGTCTTCAGCTCATGACCGCTGGTCGCTTTAGACACTTACCGGTTGTTGATGACGAAGGGAAGGTTGTCGGCCTTGTCTCTATTGGAGATGTCGTCAAAGCAGTGCTTGATGCGAAGGATTTCCAAATCGGAGAATTGGAGCATTATATTACGAATACCTACTAAATAACCGGTATTCTAACTCTTTGCTTACAAGGCGCTTCCCAAAGGAGGCGCTTTATATCATATTATAGTAGTAGGATATTATTAAGAAGGAGTTCTTATGGATGATACAAAGATTCTAAAGCTCAAAGAGATGATTGAGCAACTTCACCGCCAAGGGGTGGATCATGAAGTAATTAAGGAACAGTTCAAAGCGGAGTTTGGAACGATCAGCGGCGAAGAGCTCGCTGCAGCTGAGCGCAAGCTCATCGAAGCGGGAGAAATTGATGTGGAGCAAATTCAAAAGCTCTGTAACATCCATGCCGCAGTCTTTGAAGGAAGCATCGAAGATATCCACGCCAACGATATCGAAGCGACCCCTGGTCACCCCGCCTTTGTCTTTATCAAAGAAAATGAAGGCCTCACTACCTTCCTTGATGGGGAGTTTACCATGGCGAAAGACGCCTACCTCGCCGCGGCTACTGATGATACAAAGGCGAACATGCTTGCGGCCCTTAAAAGCCTCAGCAAGCTTGATCGCCACTACAGCCGCAAGGAGAACCTCTTTTTCCCATACATGGAGAAGGCAGGGATTAACGCCCCTCCAAAAGTAATGTGGGGTGTAGATGATGAAATTCGCGAGCGGTGGAAGAATGCAATTCGCGAGCTTGAAGCAGACAAATCCGTCTCGAAGGCGGAGCTTGATGAGCTTGAAAGTGAAGTGCGCGGGATGATCGGAAAGGAGAACAACATCCTCATGCCGATGCTCAAAGGGTGCATGGATAGTGAGGCGTGGTTAACCGTTGGCCGCGACAGTGCTGAAATTGGCTTCTGCTTCAACGATGGCATTGAAGGGGCGAGTGCCAGTGACGCCGTCACGTGGTACCGCTGGAACGCTTCCCTCAGCCCCAAGAGCGAAGAAATTCCCGCCGCTGAGCTTAAGGGATTAGTAAACCTCCCCAGTGGAAACATGAGCTTAGAGGAGCTTACCTGGCTCTTTAACAGCCTCCCGATGGACATCACCTTCGTTGGTGCAGATGACCGCGTCCGCTTCTTTAGCGAGACGAAGGATCGAATCTTCCCCCGAACTCGCTCAATCGTGGGGCGGGAAGTCGCCCTCTGTCACCCACCGAAGAGTTTAGATGTCGTCGAGCAATTGATCGAGGACTTTAAGAGTGGGAAGAAGGATAGTGAGTCGTACTGGCTTCAGAAGGGAACGGACTTCATCTTAATCCGTTACTTTGCTGTTCGAGATGAGAATGGGAAGTATCTCGGAGTCGCTGAGACAACTGAAGAGATTAGCGCTCTGCGCAAGCTTGAAGGACAAAAGCGCCTCTTAAGCTAATATGCATTTGTGTGAAATACGACGGGCTGAAGGAATCCTTCAGCCCGTAATTAATTATAGTGGAGTGTTGAGTTACTTCAGCTCTTCTTTCATCCGGTTGATCATCGTGATGTACGCCTGGATCTGACCGTCGATTTCTGCAGCTTTTAGTCCGCCCCGTCCATCCCAATCTTGGCCTTCATAGATCGCTAGGTGATGAAGCTCCCCTTCAAGATCGAAGAGGCTTAAACTGGTCGTTTGAGCCCTAAGTTCAAGGTGGTGAATCATGTTTTCATACGCACTGTCAAAGACTTGCTCTTCACCAGAGAAATCATCGTTCTTCATCACGCCTCCCTCTTTGAAAGGCGGGCGATAAGGCGGTGTAATTGGCCTTCAACGTGGCTGTTACCGAGACGGGCGATATCCGCTTGAATCCGCTGGTGGTAGCGTTGCTCAATTCTCTGCGCTTCTTCAATACCGCGGTACTCTGTTACCAACTTAAGAATTGCGTCAATCTTTTTCTTTGAAAGCGGAAGCTTCGGTTCGTAGAGGTGGGCACGTAGAATTGATGAGCCAGCACTCTTTTCTGCCTCCAGCGCTAAGAGGAGGGGAAGGGTAGGAATCCCATTCCTAACATCCTTCGCCACTTCTTTACCTAAGAGCTTAGCGTGGCCATCGTAATCGAGGTTATCGTCTTGGATTTGAAACGCCATACCCAGGGCGTAGCCGAGGCGATGCGCTCTTAAGCGGAGAATTGGATCTTCATTTGCGAGGGCGGCACCAAGGTAGCAGCTCAGGGCAAACAAGCTCGCTGTTTTTCCTGCAATGCGGCGAATGTACGTCGCTTGGGTGATGAAGAAGTTTCCTACATCAGCATCTTGTTCAAGCTCACTCTCACAGAGGCGCGCCATCGCATTGGCCATCGCCACGCGGTTGGTTTCGGCGTCTAAGCGACTCGTTAAGCTCAACGCTTTCGAAAGGAGCAAGTCCCCAGCAAGCACCGCTTGCTTTACCCCTAGGGAGGCAAACAGTGTTTGCTTTCCACGGCGGGTAGGGGCTCCATCGATAATATCATCGTGAACAAGGGAGGCGAGGTGGATCAATTCAACCGCAGCAGCGGTCTTGATCGCATCGTCATCAATTTCTTTGTTGGTGAGGTTGCTCATCATGAGAACCAAGGCCGGACGAAGCATCTTGCCGTTGGTTCGCACATAGTCCAGTAAGACATTTCGGACGAACGGGTTAGTAGCTACGACCGTATCTTCGATCGTAGCCTTAACCCGTTGTAGCTCGGCAGCCAGTACTGGTTCTTCTTCCCAGAATTCTGCCATTACTTCTTCTTATTTAATTTGCGCTCCATCTGCTTGCGTGAGAACGTAGGCTCATCAAGGTAGAGGTAGGTCTTCTTTGCCAACGGAGTCATATTCCACATTCTCTTCAGCCACGGCATCACCCAGTAGTCGAGACCGAACGCCTTACCAGCTCCACCGAGCATGACGATCGAAACGGCCATGTACCAGAGGATTTCCGTGCCCGCTAATGCACCGATGAGGAACATGATCGAAAGTCCTAAGGAGACGATCGCGGCGGGGAAGGTGAGGAATCCACCGAGGAACATCAATCCAATCGCCATCTCAGCAAGGACGATGACAATCTGGAAGAAGTACGGTGCTTGGGCGACAAAGGTTTCATTAATCCACGTATAGAGGGCAAGTGGTTGCTTAAGCAGTGGCGGTGCGTATTGAGCAACTTCGCCACTTGCAGCGGAGACTGCATCGGCAACTGCTTGGCTCGCTGAAGCGACCGCTTGGGTAGCTGCGCTTGTTGCGGCACTGATTGCCTCGGTTGCAGCAGCGACGGCCCCACTAGCACCACCGACGCCGTCAGCAGCACCCCAGTAGACTTTTGAACCAGTGGTATCGGTAAGCCAGCCATCGGCAATCTTCCCACCACCTTCGATCAACCACATCACCCCAAGGAACATGCGAAGGAACGTCGTCCAGTAGGCGGGGACCTTGTTTGCTGCAAGACCACCGACGAGGGAGCGGTTGTTCTTCATGTTGAAGATTTCATGCTTCAGGTACGCCCACGCCCCATTAATGCCACAGACGCCACTTTGGTAGTAGACGTTGATCATGTGCTTAAGGGCCATGGCAAAGAAGCCTGAGAGGCTAATTCCAGCGGTGTGGCTTACTGCGTAGCGGCCACCAATGGAGACCATGAAACCGTGGAAGTTGGACTTGAAGGGAACAGGTTCTTTCGCCTTCAGGCCAAGTTCAGTTTTAACTTTATAGATGATTGACTTTGCAGCGGTAATTGCGGTTTGTTCAGCAGCTTCAACAATTTGAGGAACGGCACGGTTGTTTTCGAGATACCACATTCCATCACCGACGATGTAGACGTTCTCATAGTCGGGGGTCTGCATAAAGTCGTTGACGAGCTTGCGGCCCAGCTTTCCATCGGTAACAGCAAGGTTTTCACCAAACTCAGTGCCGCGAATACCACACGTCCAAATCAACGTCTTGGTTTTAATATCGGCACCTTGGCGGGTGATGAAGCCATCTTCAGTGACGTTGGTGATCAAGTTGTTCACCATAATCTTCACACCCTTCTTCTCCATGTAATCCCACGCCTTCTTCACTGGCTTTTCAGGGAGCATGTTAAGAATTTGGCCTAAGCCTTCGCAAAGGATTAATTCGACTTCTTTTTCGTAATCAAGCTTGTTCGCCTTACAGAGAATAGGAAGGTATTCGATGAGCTCACCCATCATCTCAACACCGGTGAACCCGCCACCAGCGACGACGAAGGTCAGCATCTGCTTGCGCTTTTCAGCATCGCTTTCGACAGCGGCCTTGCGGACAGTCTCTTCGATGTGGCAGCGAATCTTAATCGCTTCTTCTAAGGACCAGAGGTAGAACGCGTGTTCTTTTACCCCAGGAATATTAAAGTCAGCAGTGGTAGCACCGGTACCGATGATCAGTTCATCGTACTCATACGTCGCCTTCTCACCAACGAGCTGCTGCTTTTTAAAATCAGTCTCTTTGATCGTGTCTTGAACAACAGTTACTTTCTTGCCTGCGAAGATTCGATCAAACGAAATCTTCACGGAGTCTTCACTTACCCGAGCACCTGCCACTTCGTGCAGCTCTGTCAGCAGGATATGATGGTGTTTTTTATCAATTAAAGTAATCTCTACTTTGTCCTGATGCTTCTTAAATGCTTTATGAAGCGCCTTCGCCGCGTGGACTCCGGCATATCCGCCACCTAAGACCACAATCTTCTTTTTGTTCATAATACCTTCCTCAAGGAAGCCAGGGCAGAAGCCCTACCTTTTTTTGTTGACCAGTATCTCTTATTGGTGAGCCCACTGTACCACAAAAGTAGGCATAGATGCAATTCTTTGTTTTTATATCGATACCGAGCCTAGTGATTATAAATCGTATAAATTTGTTGGAAAAATAACACGGATATCTCAGTTTTAACAAATCTACTCTTGCTCTTATTAAAATCACACAAAAGTGCTAGGAGAAAAAACATTGATGGAAAAAGAATTATTATAGTTTTTTTTGAGCTATTAAGTGAAATAACACGTTTTGCTCTAATGATTTGTTGATAATGTGCCGGTAGACAGATAAACCATAGTAAACCAATAGTATTGCAAATTATCGATTCAAATGTATTATATTGTCTAGAAATCTTAACCATCGAAGATACAAAAATGGATACGAGGAGTACAAACGATGAAACAAAGTAAGATTACCGTCATAGGATTGTTAGTATTGACGGTAGTGCTCATCCTCAGTGGATGTGCGAAGAAGAGTGAAGCAGTCCAAGTCGCCCCAAGTGCGCCAGGTGCTACTGCCCCAGCAGTGCTAGCTGATGGGAGTTATTTTGCGATTGACACGAGCGAAGTCGCCCCCGATTGGCGGTATTTTGTTGAAGTGAGTGTCAAAGGCGGAAAGATCGTCTCGGCAAATTGGTCGGCAGTGAACC
>JBBADN010000033.1:0-9688 GCA_041656455.1 Sphaerochaeta sp.
CGGAATCTACAGTGGTGATAAGAGTGCAGTCTTAACCTCAATGCTTAAGCGTGTTGAGAACTCCTCCCTCCACGTTCTAAACGCAGTTGCCGACGGCACGTTCGTCGGTGGTGTTGTTCAGATGGGCATGGCGGATGATGGTGTTGGCTACTCCACGGCGAACCCTGAGCTCTCCAAGAGCGTTATCGCTAAAGTTGAAGCTGCCAAGGCAGACGTCATCGCTGGAAAAGTCAAACTTTACAAGACGTACAAAGACGCCCTTGCCGCTGGGGCAGCTCCTGCTGGCCTCGCTGCATTGGACGACTAAGAATCGGGCCGGCAGATTTCTGCCGGCATCTATCCCTACCCACCTGAAACAAGGTGGGTAGCGGTAGATTCAGATGTAAGGAGCTGCGGGTGAGCGAGTATGCGATCACGATGAAGGGAATTACGAAGACATTCCCAGGGGTCATCGCAAATGATAAGGTCGACCTCAACGTTAAACAAAAAGAAATTCACGCCCTCCTCGGGGAGAACGGCGCTGGTAAATCGACGCTGATGAGCATCCTCTTTGGGGCGTACAGTGCTGATAGTGGAACGATTCTCATCAACGGTGAAGAAGTTGAGATTAAAAACCCCAACGTTGCAACTGAGTTGGGTATTGGAATGGTTCACCAACACTTCAAGCTTGTTCAAAACTACACCGTTACAGAGAATATCGTCTTAGGGATGGAGCCAAGACGCGGTCAAATCCTTGATTCAAAGCGGGCGAGGGCGGATGTAGCTGCTCTTAGTGAGCAATACGGCCTTTCCGTTGATCCTGATGCAAGGATTGAAGATATCTCCGTTGGTCAGCAGCAGCGCGTTGAAATTTTAAAAACTCTTTACCGCAACGCAAACATCATTATCTTCGATGAACCGACCGCGGTACTCACCCCCCAAGAGATCGACGAGCTCATTGAAATCATCACGAAGTTGAAAGAAGAGGGGAAGACGATCGTCCTGATCACCCACAAACTCCGAGAAATTAAAGCGGTTGCTGACCGCTGTACCGTCCTTCGGCGGGGCAAGTACATTGGAACGGTGGAAGTTGCCGATGTCAGCGAAAGCGAATTAGCAGAGATGATGGTCGGACGCGCCGTTCGCTTTGAGATTGATAAACCTGAACAACAACCAGGTGAGGTCGTCCTTCGACTCGAGCACGTCACTGTAAAGGACCACCTCGGCTTAGAGAAAGTTACTGACCTCAGCCTCGATGTGCACAGTGGCGAAGTTGTTGGAATTGCTGGTATTGATGGTAACGGTCAAAGCGAGCTCCTTGCGGCGATTACCGGTCTTCTTCCATTAACTGGCGGTGAGATCTACCTCAACGAAGAGCCCATAGGCCATCTTTCGATCCGCGAGCGCATTGAAGCGGGCCTCGGCTACACCCCCGAAGACCGCCAGCGCTACGGCTTAGTCGCTGATTTTACCATTGCTGAGAACGCCGTTTTAAAGAATTACTACCACAATCGCTACACAGGGAGCTTTGGTATCCTCAATGAAGAGGCGATGCACGAAGAGGCAAGTGCCCTCATCGAGCAGTTTGATATTCGCGCCGGGGAAGGATCACACACGAAAGCCGGCAGCTTAAGTGGGGGAAACCAGCAGAAGGTAATTGTAGCGCGGGAGATCTCCCTTGAACCAAAGGTTCTTATCGTAGCTCAACCGACTCGTGGCTTGGATGTTGGGGCGATTGAGTACATCCGCCGGCGCATCATCGCCGAGCGGAGTCGAGGCCAAGCAATTTTGCTCGTTTCATTTGAACTCGATGAGATCATGAACCTCTGTGATCGCATAGCCACGATTAGTAAAGGCACGATTGTAGCAGTAAATAGGAGCGAAGAAGTGACCGAACGTGATATCGGGATGATGATGGCTGGCTCGCAGCTGAAGGAGTCAGTATGAAGAAGAAAACCCCCTTCCTGCAAAGCGATGGGGCGGTGAGTGTCCTCGTTGTTCTTTTGGGCTTCCTCGTTGGAACGATTCTCGTTGCCTTAGTCGGGAAGAACCCCCTAAATATGTACAAGGCGATCCTCCAAGCCCTCAGTGGGTATAACATCGACAATGGGCGGATGAATGTTCGCTACATCGGCGAGACGCTTAACTACTCGGTGCCCTTCATCCTTTGTGGCCTTTCAATGGGCTTTGCTAACCGAGTCGGGCTCTTTAACATCGGAGGCGAAGGTCAGTATATCATGGGGATGACCGTTGCCCAGATCATCGCCCTCTTAGGTCCTCAAATCCCCGTTCTTCACTGGCTTCTTGCCCTTCTTGGGGCGATGGTAATTGGAGCAATCTGGGGTGGGGTCGTTGGAATTTTGAAAGCGAAGTACGAAGTCAGTGAAGTCGTTTCAACGATTATGTTAAACTACGTCGCCCTCTACCTCTCGCGAATTATCTGTTTGCAGCTACCCGGGGCAACGACGTATAAGACGGCGAACTACCCCGAGACGGCGTTAATTGGTAATGAATTTTTCCAACGGATTACCAAGAACTCCCTCTTAAATAATGGAATCTTCTTCATGATCCTCGCCGTCCTCGCCTTCTGGTTCATCATGGAAAAAACGAGCCTCGGCTACGGGATGAGGGCCACTGGGTTTAATAAAGATGCAGCTCGCGCCAGTGGTATTCCCGTTGTGAAGTCAATTTCTATTTCAATGGCGATCAGTGGAGTCTTCGCGGGCTTAGCGGGAGGAATCATCGCCCTTGGTTCATTTAAATATGGGCGCGTGATCGCTGGTATGGATAACTACGGCTTTGATGGAATTGCTGTTGCCTTAGTCGGAAACTCAACGGCGTTTGGGACGACAATCGCCGGCTTGCTCTTTGGCTTGTTAAAGAACGCCCAAGCGTTGATGCAAGCAAAGCAAATTCCCAAAGAGATTACCTTTATCATCCAAGGCCTCATCGTTATCTTTATCGCCCTGCGCTCAGCGTTGAAGCTCTACCAAGAGTACGTCGATAAGCGCCGGCTTCAAAAGGAGGTGGGGTTATGATGGTTTTAAATATGCTCCCCTCAGTCTTAATGATTGTTGCCCCTATCCTGATCACTGCTATCGGGGGGATGATTAGTGAAAAGAGCGGGGTGGTGAATATCGCCTTAGAAGGGTTGATGATGATCGGGGCGATGACAGCCGCTGCAGCGCACGTCCTGATGGAAGGCTCGGGAATGAACCACACCCTCAGCCTCGTCCTTGCCCTGGCCCTCGGCCTTGGGGTGGGGGGAATCTTTTCCCTCATTCACGCAGTAGCCGCAATCAACCTCAACGCCGATCAGACGATCAGTGGGACGGGAATTAACCTCTTAGCCAACGGAGTGACGATCTTCGCCTCCCAAATTCTCTTTAACGCTGACCGGACGAAAGAGTTTAGAATGGGGATGCAAACCGACGCGCTTGGTTTCTATCCAACGGCGTACCTCGCCCTCATCGTGGTACTTATTTCATGGTTTGTTCTCTATAAGTTACCATTTGGAATGCACCTCAGGGCGTGTGGTGAACACCCCGGAGCTGCTGAAAGTGTTGGAATTAACGTGAAGCGAATCCGCTACATCGCCGTCTTAGCGAGCGGAATGCTTGCCGGTCTCGCCGGCGGATGTGTCGTATTAACCCAGACGATTCAATACACCTCCAACACGATTAACGGGCGCGGCTTTATCGCCCTTGCCGCTGTGTCTTTCGGTCGGTGGCGCCCTGTTGGGGTTGCCGGGGCGGCACTCCTCTTTGGAACTGCCCAAGCGTTTGCAATTATCGCAAACAACATCCCTGCCCTTCGGATCCTGCCCACCGAAGTCTTTAACATTCTTCCCTACGTTGTCACCCTTGTTGCCCTCGTCGTCTTCAGTGGTAAGAACTACGCCCCTGCTTCAGTGGGTAAACCGTACGAGAAGGGGGCGAGCTGATGAGCTTTCACATCGCCGCCAAAGAGGTAGCTCCTATTGTTCTCGCCCCAGGCGATCCGATGCGGGCGAAGCTCGTTGCTGAGGTCTTCCTCACTGACGCAACATTAATAACCGATGTTCGGAACATTCTCGGGTATACGGGTACATACAAAAATAAGCCTATCTCCGTCATCGCAACGGGGATGGGTGGGCCTTCAATCGGAATCTACAGCTTTGAGCTCTTTACCGAGTACGATGTTCAGGCGATTATTCGAATCGGTACGTGTGGAGGCTTTAAAGAGGAGATTCTTCCTGGTGACCTCATCCTCGCCCTTACTGCCTCCACTGATAGTGCCTGGGCTCATCAATACAACCTCAAGGGAACGCTCAGCCCGGTGTGTGATCCTAAGCTTCTCGTTCAAGCGATCGAATTAAATCCCAACGCTCACTTAGGAATGGTCTTCTCCAGTGACCTCTTCTCCTCCTATAACGCCCTTGGTGGTGATAGTTGGAAAGCGTGGGCGGCGATGGGCGCCTTAGCCCAAGACATGGAAACGTACGCCCTCTATGCAACCGCAGCATACACTCACAAGCGGGCCCTTTCGATTCTTACGATGACTGATAGCTGCGTCACCGATGCAGCGCTAGAAGATCATGAACGTCAAATTGGACTCTACCCGATGATTGAACTCGCCCTTGAGGTAGCAAGTAAGGAACTATCATGATGAACTTTCTCGAAATCATGCGTCATCGTTTTGCGTGTAAGCGCTACGATGAAGCGGCCCCTCTAACCAAAGAAGAGATTGATGAGATTCTTGAGTATGGGCGACTGACGCCCACCTCCTTTGGCCTTGAGATGTGGCACTACCACGCAGTGAGCTCAAAAGAGATGCTAAAAGAACTCTACGATGTCTGCTTTGAGCAAGTTGGCGTCTTAACAAGTGGGCTCACCGTTGCAATTGTGACAAAGGCGCCAAAGCACCTCGATCCCGATGGACCGTTTGTCTACGAGCGGGGGATTCGCTTCCCCAGTGATATCGATTGGTACATCGAAGATTACCGCCCCTACTACGAGTTTCTGAAAGAGAATGGACGCCTAGAAGGGTGGCTTCGTAGCCAAGGCTACCTTGCGATCGCCAACATGATGAGTGGGGCACGGTCACTGGGGATTCAAAGCTGCGCCATTGAGGGCTTCGATGAAGAAGGGGTAATGCGGGTCCTTAATATCGACCCAAAAGAGTGGAGTGTCTCGCTATTGTGTACCTTCGGTCACCCTGCTGAAGAAGAGCGACCGAAGATTCGGATTCCACTAGAAGAACTCGTGACGTACCACTAAGGAAGACTCTTCAACGAGCGCTCAACCAATGACCAAAACCACGCTCGATCAATGTCCGTTGGGATCGTAACGCCCCTAGAATTATTTGTACTTTCTTTTCTCGTCTCGCCATACGTTGCTGAAGTGGGGTCGATATCGACGGTAACGTGCGCGTAATCAAGAGAAAATTTTGTTCGATCGAGGACGTATGCCACACAAAGAGGGTCGTGCATCTGTGGCCAGCCTAGCTTCTTACTTGCGTAATTTCCCATGTACGTATCCATACACTGGCTATACACCTCACTCGATCGGCCCCCGATTGCCTTAAGGCCATCAAGACGTTCTTTGCTTAATGTGACTGTTCGGGTGATATCTAATGAAAGGAGGGCTAATGGAGCTCCTGAGGAAAAGACGATCTGGGCAGCTTCGGGATCAGCGTAGGTGTTAAACTCCGCTGCCTCGGTAACATTTCCCCCGCTAAATGAGCCACCCATGATGACGATCTCTTTAACTAAGGAGGGTAGTGAGGGTTCTTTCTTCAACGCCCTAGCTACGTCAGTTAATGGCCCGACGCTGATAATAGTAATCTCTTGGGGGTTCTCCTTTACTAAGCGGATGAGGGCTGAGACCCCATCCTCTTCTTGGAGGGTTTGGATCTTCCTTGGTTCAAAGACCGGGCCATCGAGGCCACTTTCACCGTGGAAGTCCCCCGCTTCAACACTCTCTCGAACAAGAGGGCTCGAAGAGCCCGCATAGACTGGACCCGTATAGTGGACGGTTTCCATAATATTGAGGGTGTTTTCAATGGTTTTATCGAGGCCAACATTTCCTGCAGTCGCGATAACGGCAACAATTTCAAGTTCTTCTAATCCTGCAGCTAAAAACAATGCAGCGGCGTCATCAAGACCAGTATCAACATCCAGAATAATCTTCTTTTTCATAGAAAATAGAGTATCAGGTCTTCACTGGTGAAGCAATGGAGGTTTCAAACGAAGCGAGCTGTGCTACTATGCTCACATGAGAATCATTCAAACCGCAGTTGGCCCTAAGCGGGTCCCATTAACAGGCTATCTTCAAGATATGACGATGGATGGGGGAATTCGAAATATCCGCCCCACAATTATCATCCTCCCCGGTGGGGGCTATACGATGCGTAGTGAGCGCGAGCGTGACCCAGTGGCACTGCACTTCCTTTCGATGAGCTACAACGTCTTCATCCTCGATTACTCCGTCAATGAAGATGCCGGGGATTTGAACCCCCTCTTAGAAATCAGCGAGGCGTTGATTCGAATTCGAGAAAACGCCGTTCGGTGGATGTGTGATCCCACCCGGGTTGCGGTGATCGGCTTCTCAGCTGGAGCACATCTTGCTGCCTCGATCGCCACCCTTCATAACCACAAGCGAGTTACTGATGTACAGAAGATTACCGACGGTAACAACCGCGCTGATGCAGTCATTCTTGCCTATCCAGTAATCACAACCGGTGAGTACGCCCACCGCGGGTCCATCGAAAAAGTAACAAAGAATGATGAGGGCCTTCTTGAACTTCTTAGCCTAGAGAAGCAGGTAACTGAGGATGCGTCCCCCGTCTTTATATGGCACACCGTTACCGATAGCGCTGTCCCGGTAGAGAATAGCTTTCTTCTCGCCCAGGCGTATCGCAATGCTAACGTCCCATTTGAGCTCCACCTCTTTGAGAGTGGAGACCACGGCCTTTCGATGTGCACTGAAGAGGTCGGCACCCCCCATCCTGGGGTGCGCCCATGGGTTGGCCTTGCAACAAACTGGCTAAACTTGCGCTTTATGCACAACCTATAATGAGGCGATCATTCCTTCAGCCGCGCGGATACCGCTTGCCCAGGCACCGGTAATCCCGCGGCTTGTTCCTGCCCCATCCCCAGCAAACCAGATATCCTCAGCCACGCGGAAACTCTCATCGAGGTAGCGGGGCTTATTGGCGTAGAGCTTAATCTCGGGGTAGTACATAATCGTCGATGGGTGAAGAACTCCCGGAACGATCGTATCAAGGTTCTTCATCGCCCGCCAAATTGAGCGAAGAATCTTGGCCGGGGTTGCAAGGGAGATATCCCCAGGGGTGGCACTCTTTAGCGTAGGTTCAAAGTCATACAAGTCCCCACTAAATGATTCTTCTTTACTTCGCGAGCCTAAACGGAAGTCCCCAACGCGCTGCATCAACGGCTTTCCTCCACCCATGAGGGCAGCTTGAAGGCCAAGGTGCTCGGCAAACGTTGAGCCACTAGCTAAGGGAGCGGTGAAGCGGACTGTCTTAAGCATTGCAAAGTTCACCAGCCCATTATCCTTATTAGGATCGGGGGCGAAGGCGTGACCGTTTACCGAGTACCATAAATCCCCGCGGCTTGTTGCGTAGCGCTCCCGCACGACGTGGGCGTTTCCACTGTTGGTGCAGAAGGTCCGAACTTTTTCGGGGAAATAGAACTTCGGGTCGTAGTAGTCTCGAACAATCGGGTAGTGCTCGATTCGCGTTTCAATGCGGACGCCGATGTCAACGATATTATCGACAAAGGGAATCTCAAGCGAATGCATAATCTCTTGAAGGAAGTGAAAGCCTTTCCTCCCAGGAGCAACTAAGAGTTTCTTATATCCAATTTGACGCGTATCAGTGGTGATAAAGCGCTCATGTTCATTGACCCCTTGGACGGTTTCACCGAGAGCTAAATCAACACCCGCTGCATCGAGGCGAGCGAGGAGTTCTTTAATGAGCTTAATGCCTCCATCAGTACCAAGGTGCGTTTGCTTAATTTCAAGCAGGGCACAGCCAAGGCGCTCAGCGCGCTTTTGGTAAATATTGATGTTGTGTTTATCAAGGAAGTCGGGCTTTAGGAAATCAATGACGTCTTTGAGGTAATGTTCTGCAGCGTCCCGACTCCAATACTCTTCAGGAAAGCCAATGGGGTAGGTGAAGTTCATCTTACAATCGTTGCGCATTCCTCCCGTAGAGGCTTTCTCCCGATCGAGGATAAGAATTCGGGTCGATGGCTTTTGCGCTAAGATAGTGAACGCCGCTCCCATGCCTGCCGGGCCACTTCCAACAATTACAACATCATATGAGTTCACTGACTCCTCCTTGGACAACACTAGATTATCGCCTTTTCATCCTCCTTGGTAAAGGCGCCTCTTGAATGGAAAATCCACCCGTGGTAATAGTCCAATATAGGAAGGATAGAGCGATGTACATGAGCGTAAAAATGGCTGCCGAGCGATGGGGGATTAGTGAACGGCGAGTTCGAGTTCTCTGTGAAGAGGGGCGAGTTGATGGGGCAGTACGAATTTCCTGGGCGTGGAATATTCCAAGCAATTCCCCTAAGCCAAGTGATGGGCGTAGCCTCCGTCATAAAAAATCGAACCTAAGGCTTGGGAAGATGGACTTTGCTCGCTTTGAAGTTCAAAGGAAATTGATTGATCAAAACAAGGAAGCCATACCAATGCTCTCCAACGCGTTAATCCCTAGACTCATCCTTGGACTTTTCCAACTCGAAGGCCTTGATGTGAAAGCAAGTGACCTCGCCATTCTGTTTCAACAGAGCTTTGTCGCCCACCTAAGCTTTGAATCCCAGATTATCGCTCTGAATATGCGCTCGCTTCTTAGAAGAATGAGAAGAACAAAGACGAAGATGAGTGAGCAACAGGTAAATACCCTGTACAACCAACTCTTCCAAGGTCTTGATGATAATCCTCCCCAATACCGCGAAGCATCGATACACCAAGAGATGGAAATACTCTTTCTCCACTATGAGCAGGAGTGGGTCCACCTTCACCCAATTGCCCGATCACTCTTTCTTTTCGGCCAACTGATGCGAATAAAACCGTACAACAAATATAATTCCTTTATTGCTGCGCTCGCCTTTAGTGAAGAGATGATCAAGGAGGGCTACCTTCCAGTTCTTGTGAATCAGGAGAATGTTGATGAATTCCGAGCAGCACTTCTGCTCACTAATACCCAAGGGAACTACCAGAACCTCCTTACTCTTCTCGAAGGCCAACACAAAAAAGCTGTAGAACGACTCTAAATACTAAAAAATTTATATATCTAAGTATTTCTTTAGGAGATACACTTGTAGACAGAAACGTGTTTTTGCATGGTGAAAGCATCTCAGTTTGAGATATTACTGTTTATACCTCTTGGAGGCGCACCATGAACAAGCATATTCGTGTATCACTTATCGCACTCCTAATCCTTATTGCCTTTACTGTAGTGAGCTGTGATATGTTGGGTCTTGATCCGAATATTATGACAGATGAAGAGAAAGCCCAATTCATTTTTGAAACTGGAACATATTGAATGTTGGACATACTCCTCGATAATGAAGAAGCAGAAGGGCCTGTATTGGAGAATACAACTCTTCATGTTACGCAGGGACGGCTAGATGAAATATTCTCTACATATGATGGTGAGGATGACGATCTGGAACTGGAGTTTACTTACATAAAAG
>JBBADN010000034.1:0-9248 GCA_041656455.1 Sphaerochaeta sp.
GTCCGCTCTGATGATGGGTCTTGTCCAATCCTTAGGCGCAGTCCCCACCCCGATGGCGTACGGTGACGTGTACTCCGCACTCCAAACTGGTGTTATCGATGGAGCCGAGAACAACTGGCCTTCCTACGACACCTCCAGCCACTACGAAGTTGCTAAGTACTTCTCCCTTGACGAGCACACCCGTGTTCCTGAGATGATCATTGCAAGCAAGATCACGATGGACAAGCTCTCCAAGGAAGACCAAGAGATCATCAAGCGCGCTGCCCGTGAGAGTCAGAAAGTCCAAGTAGATTCTTGGGCCGAGTATGAGAAGCTCAGTGAAGCGAAAGTCCGAGCCGCTGGATCACAGATCAACAAGATCAACGACCAAGCTGAGTTCGCCGCTGCGATGGCTCCCCTCTACCAGTCGATGCTCAACAACGAGCAACGCGAGTGGATTGAGAAGATCAAGGCTGTTCGCTAACCTTGTAGATTCGGATGGGCGCAGGGTTTCCTGCGCCTTTCCACGTTCCCTTCCGATGGAGGTGATCCCATGGAGAAACTTAAAGACGTCTTGGACGGTATTTTTAAATGGGTTCTCAGAGTAGCTATGGTGTCGTTGTTGGTGATGGTTATCGTCGTCTTCCTCAACGTTGTCCTTCGCTACGGCTTTAAGTCCGGCATTCGCTGGGCCGAAGAGATTTCCCTAGTTATTGTTATTTGGTTTACGCTCATCTCCATGGCCCTTGGGGTCCGGGAGAACTTGCACATCAATATCTCGATTCTGCCCCGAATCCTTGGTCAAAAGTTCTTCTTAGTGCTTGATACGATTAAGAACCTCTTGATCATCGCAATCGGTGCAGTCCTTGTAACGAACGGGTGGAAACTCGCCATCCATGGGATGCGCTCCCGCTTACCGGCGACGCACCTGCCCAATATGGTCAACTATGTGATGCTTCCTATTGCCGGAATCTTTATCGCTCTCTACGCCTTCATCTTCCTCGTTGAGGATTTCAAACGCTTCAAGCAGGGAGGGATTGTATGAATACTGGCTCAATCATTTTAATTGGAACTTTTTTAGTGCTGTTAATAATTAAGTTCCCCATTACCTTTGCCCTCTTTCTCTCTTCAGTTGTTACCGCCATATATTTGAACATTCCGCTCATGTCGATCGTGCAGCGGCTCGTCAGTGGGGTAAACTCCTTTAGTCTCCTTGCCATTCCCTTCTTTATCTTAAGTGGGGAGATCATGAGCCAAGGGGGCATTAGCCGCCGCCTCGTTGAGTTCTCCAACGCCCTTGTTGGTCGAATTCGCGGAGGCTTAGCCCAGGTGAATATCATCGCTTCGATGCTTTTTGGTGGCATCAGCGGTTCAGCAGTCGCCGACGTCTCTTCGATCGGAGCGATGTTAATTCCGATGATGGTCAAAGATGGCTACGACGCTGACTTCTCCGTTGCGGTTACCGTTACCTCCTCGTGTGAGGGAATTCTCATTCCCCCAAGTCACAATATGATTATCTTTGCCATGGCCGCCGGTGGTGGGGTCTCCGTTGGGAAGCTCTTCCTCGGTGGACTCATCCCTGGAATTGGACTTGGCCTACTCTTAATGATTCCAACGGCAATTATTTCCGTAAAGCGCGGCTATCCAAAGATGGAGCGCTACGGGTGGAAGAAAACGCTGAAAGTAACGCGTGATGCAATCTTCGGTCTCTTAACGATTATCATCATCATGGGTGGAGTCATCAGTGGCGTCTTTACCGCAACTGAGTCCGCGGCTGTTGCAACGGTCTATGCGTTCTTCATCACCTTCTTCGTCTATAAAGAGATTCCCGTTAAGCAGATGGGTTTAATCCTCAACAACACCCTTCGCACCCTTGCGATGGTGATGAGCTTGATTGCAGCAGCCTCTTCCTTTGGCTACTTGATGGCGTACTTACGCATCCCTCAAGCGGTTACGAACGGTCTTTTAGCGATCACCCACAACCGCGTAGCGCTTTTGTTGATGATTAACTTGATGCTCCTGCTTCTAGGAACGATTATGGACATGGCACCGTTAATCATCATCACCACCCCAATTCTCTACCCCGTTGTTGTAAACTTCCTCGGGATGGATCCAATTCAGTTTGGAATCATGATGGTGCTTAACCTCGCTATTGGGTTGACAACTCCTCCAGTAGGATCAGCACTCTTTGTAGGATGTTCGATCGGAAAGCTCTCCATTGAAGAAGCAACAAAGGCGATTCTTCCCTTCTATGCAATGATGCTCATCTGTTTGATGCTCGTTACCTTTGTTCCCCAAGTCACGCTCTTCTTGCCGTCCTTGATGGGATAACACACGCATAAAGCGAACAATAAGAGTGAGGCCCGCGCAAGCGGGTCTTGCTTCTGCCCCAAGATATTAAAATGCAACACTATTGTTGCAGAAGGGTACAACATCTTGCAACAAAGAGGAAAAAAGCCCAACAAAAGAGCAACATTATGTGTTGCTGCCATTCGCAAGACAACAAATAATCTACAAAATGTTGCGAAACTACTTGAATTCGGCACCCCCTTTTTAGTACGCTGAGCCCATAACAACAATACCGAATGGGGGTAGGCGATGAAACAGAGCACAAAGATTGCACTGATCATGACGGTGGTCTTCTTGGTCGCTGTTGGTTCCTTGGTTAGCCAACCAGTTGCCGAACAACAGGAAGTCAAGGTATTAATCCTTGGGATGTTTGAAGTAGGGGAAAACAAAGGCGATTTCGCCGGTGAGTTCCAACACTTCTACGAAGCCTACTTAGATGGGGCAACAGAGTACCGGCTCAATGATATGCCGCTTTTATTTTATGTTAGTGATGATGGGATAGCGGGGGCGGTTGCTGGAATGGGCAAAGCACAGGCTAGTGCAACGCTGACAACGATTTTGAACGACAAGCGGTTCGATTTCTCAAATACCTACATTATTATCAGTGGCTGTGCTGGAATGTCCCCTGAGCGAGGAACACTCGGTGATGTGGTATGGGCCGATGAGCTAGTTGATATTGAGCTCGGGCACGCATGGAAAGAGTCCGATAACCCCCGGGGCTCCTCAACGAACTTCCTTCGCTCTAACGGCTATGACCGACCAGGCTACATCCAATTAAACAAAGCGCTTGTCGATTGGGCGTATGAACTGACAAAAGATACTCCGCTCTTTGATGACCCTGAAGCGGCTGCCTATCGAGCGAACTACTCCCGCTCTGAAGCGGTAGAGAAACCTGCGGTTCGTCGGGGTGTTTCAGTCACAGGTGATAGTTACTGGCACGGTAGTGGCTACTCGAAGCACGCCGATGATGTTACCCGCGCCTACGGAGCGGGAACGTACATGGTCACCCAGATGGAGGATAACGCCTTTGGGGTAGTTGCCATGAATGAAGGCAAGCTCGATCGCCTACTCGTTGTGCGGGATGTCGTAAACTACGACCAACCATACCCTGGTCAAACAGTCCTTGAGAGCCTTGATGCCTCAAGTGGGGCGTTTGCCATCGGGATGAAAAACGGGTTCACTGTTGCTAAAGTGGTGATCGATGAGTTAGTAGAGAACTGGGATCTGTATCGGTAATACGGAACAATAAGAAACCAAAAATCATTGAGAAAAGAGGGTCAGCGGTGCTGGCCCTCATCTAATGGTGCCAGGTCGAACCATCTGGGCGTTTACTCCAGCGTAGTAGATCGCCTCTTTCGCTGCGTCTTCTAAGGATGAGCCTGAAGCTAACTTAGCAGTTAATACTGCAGAGAGGGTGTCACCACAGCCAATCGTGTTAACTACCTTTACTGGTTCAGAAGGGAGTGAGAAGAAGTGCTCACTCTGAATCCAGCTCGCTTCCTTGCCCCGAGAGAGGAAGGTTGTTGTTCCATACTCAGTGTAGATGTTCTTCATTTTGGCTTTAATTCGCTCTTCAAGATCACTATTCATCTCATGTTCGCCGATCGAAAGGCCGAAGAACGTATCAACAAACTCACTGAGGTTGGGCTTAATAATATCAGGGCGGTAGACTAAGGAGTTCTTCACGTCATCCCCCTTCAAATCGAGGAGGACAAAGCACCCTCGCTCTTTCGCTTCTTTGACAAAGGATGGGTAGAGGTCTGCTGAATATCCTCCGGCTCGGGTTCCGGTGATAATCACCGCGTCGATCTCAGCTAAGGCAGTGGTAAAGAGTTCTTTGATCGGTTCTTCAGTTGAAGGATCAACGGCGAAGGGTTCTTGAACGAGTTCGGTTGTCACCCCATCACCAAGAACTGTGATACACGTTCTGATTTCACTCTTGGAGTCCGCCCACAGGAGCTTAACGTGCTCCTCTTGGGCAAGGGCTAGGTGTTCATCCCGTCTAATTCCCCCGAGGTGGGTTAAGAGGAGGGATTTGTAGCCAAGCTGATGCAAAACTCGGGCAGTATTCATCCCCTTACCTGAGATGTCCTCGTAGTGCTCCCTCGCTCGGTTCACCTCCCCAAGGGTAAAGAAGGGGTGAACCATCGTTATTTGAAACGTTGGGTTTAAACAGACGGTTAGAATTCGCATGAAAGGTTTAAGCTCAAGGAGGTGTGATCCGCTTTTAACTGGCGGTAGGTGACTTTACTTTGGTCGAACATCCACTTTGATGCTTTGGTGTTATCCGTCTCGGCGTACTTATCAGAGAGGTAAATCACCTCTTTGATGCCCGCTTGGATGATCGCCTTAGCACACTCATTACACGGAAAGAGGCCGACGTAGATTCGACACCCTTTGAGGTCACTGCGGATCGCATTGAGAATTGCATTGAGCTCAGCGTGGCAGACGTACGGGTACTTCGTCTGTAGCCACTCGCCTTCGCGCTGCCAGGGAACGAGGTCATCATTCACTCCAATGGGCAGGCCGTTGTAGCCAACACCAACAATCTTCTGCTCGCCACTGACGATACACGCCCCGACTTGGGTGTTGGGGTCTTTACTGCGCATTGCTGAAAGTTGAGCAACGCCCATGAAGTACTCATCCCAGCTAATGTAGTCCTGTCGTTTACTGCTCATCAGTGCCCTCCAAAAAAGCGATAATGCGGTCTGTTAATGATTCTTGAATTGAGTAATACGATAAAAGAGCGTGCTTGGAATGTCCATCACTTGTCATGGCGGATTCAAAGACAACGAGGTGCTCACTCGCTGTTTCACGGGTAATTATCGCAAGGTTCTTAAATGGGATCGTAGTATCACCGTGGTCATGAATGGCAAAGAGGGGGCAAGTGATACACTTCAGGTCTTTGCGGATTTTAGGAAGGGCGGCGATAAAGCTGAGGCCGGGGCGAACCATTAGCCCGCCGTAGCCAACCCAATCTTCCCCGCCGTCACTCCCATCACCATTCCCATCGACAATCTTTGCCCCCAAGGATCCCGTAAAGAGGGCAACACTTCGGGCGAAATATTGGCGAGCATCGGTGATGATTCCATCTTTTAGGGAGTTGTAGACCACTGGAGCTGCAATGGTGACGAGCTTATTCGGGGCTAAGGCGGATGCGCAGTAGCGCTCACCGAGTTTAAGGGTCATCGCCCCACCCATTGAGGTCCCGATAACGTAAAACGTTTCGTATTCACTTCGCAGTACTTCATACCTCCGGCAGAGGTATTCAAACCACTGGTTAAATGTTGTCTTCTCTAAGTCTTTCGGATCAGTACCAAAGCCTGGTAGGAGGGGGACGATGACGTCATACCCCTTCTCGTGGAAGCGCTTGGCACTGTAGGAGTACATCGACGGGGTGGAAGGAAAACCGTGGACCATGAGAATGGCTGCTTTATTTCCACTCTTGTAGATAATTGGCTTCGCCCGCTCACTAAAGGCGCGCGAAGGATCACTTTCAAGCTGCTCTTTGGGAACATCGCGATACCCAACGAGGGTCGTGTTCCAAAGGATGAAGAGAAAAATGATGAGGATGATCAACCACATGGGTAAACTATAGCGCACGCTAAAGAAGAAAAGAAGGGGTGAATTCCATACCCAGATGGGTATAAAAATAATATATACCCACTTGGGTATGAGGGATTAAAAATGAGCTCAACTCTAAAGCGAAACTAACGAAGCGAGTATTTCATTGAGAAGAGTTTACCTGTAGAGCAGGGGGTATGAAGCGTTTGACGGTGTGGATGGGGGAACAAATTGCTGGAACATGGGTAGTGTCAAAAGATAATACTCTCTCCTTCCAGTACGATGAGTCCTACCTAGCCAATGACAATGCAATTCCTCTATCGCGGTCAATTCCCCTCCAGAGTGAAATCATAGAGGGGCCATTCATCAACGATTTCTTTGGTAATCTTCTTCCTGAATCTGAGCAGCTTCAGAAGAACATCAAAGCTCGTTTTCTAAGTTCTTCGATCACCGCCTTTGATCTGCTCGCTGAGGTTGGCCGTGATGCTTCAGGCGCTCTACAAATCCTCCCACCGGGCGAAGAGCCATTGAATGATGAGCGAGTACTCACCGAAGCAGAGCTAAGGGTTCTCTTAGATGATGTAGTTTACCAACGACCACTAGAGGCCCTATCAAAAGAAGAGAGACGTTTTACTCTTGCCGGAGCTCAAGCAAAGATTCCCCTCTGCAACCACCACGGCCAATGGGTTGCTGGCGGAACCTCTACGCATATCCTTAAAGTTCCGATGGGCTCTTTTGGTCCGCTTGAGCTTGACCTATTATCATCAGTTGAGAATGAGTATCTCTGTATGAAATTGGCCAAAGCTTTGGGCTTTCCTGTTGCCGAGTGCTCTATTGAATATGTTGGGGAGCTCCCTGTTCTTGTTGTCACACGCTTTGATCGAAAAGTAAGAAACAATACAATTGTTCGGATCCACCAAGAGGATTTCTGCCAAAGTACAAACACCTCAGCACCGAAGAAATACGAACGTGATGGCGGACCTGGAATCCGAACAATCATGGAGGTCCTTAAGGACTCTCAAAACCCAGAGCACGATCGAAAGACGTTCTTTATGACTCAGGTTCTTTTTTGGTTACTCGCTGCAATTGATGGACACGGGAAGAACTTCTCGATCTTTCTTGGAAAAGGGGGGCGCTTTAGACTCACCCCGCTGTATGACATCATCAGCGCATACCCAGTGATGGGTAGTGCCTTACATCAAATCCACCCCCGAAAGCTTAAGATGGCGATGGTCGTCCAAGGGAGTAAGCGCTACTACGAGTGGAATAAGATCCAAAGCCGCCACTATATTGAAATGGGTAAATCACTGGGCTTTGATCCTACTTCAGCAATGGGTGACTTAGCAGAAAAGATTCCTCAAGTAATCGAAAAGGTTAGCGGTGAACTGCCTTCTCATTTCCCCCAAGGGGTGAGTGAGCCAATCTTTGAAGGGGTATTGAATCAAGCAAGACGCCTCAAGAATCTTGGGTAAGTGTTTTTTGTAATAATTAAGGGCCCCTGAGGGCCCTTACGATTGGTTGTTTGATTTGTCTTAGACCAACGCTTCCATGAAGGGAACAACGGCTAAGAGAACACCAGCGGCAACTGCTGATCCAATAACACCAGCGACGTTTGGTCCCATCGCGTGCATTAAGAGGAAGTTCTGCGGGTCAGCTTCTTGGCCGACCTTGGAAGAGACGCGCGCTGCCATAGGGACAGCGGAGACTCCAGCACTTCCGATTAACGGGTTTACCGGGTGGTTCTTATCAATCTTGTTCATCAGCTTCGCAATCAAAACACCAGCAGCAGTTCCAAGGCTGAATGCAATCATTCCAAGGAGGAGGATGCCAAGGGTGTTGAGGTTAAGGAAGAGCTGAGCTTCCATCTTTGAACCAACGGCTAAGCCGAGGAAGATCGTGACGATGTTCATCAAGGCGTTCTGCATCGTATCGCTTAAGCGATCGATCACGCCAACTTCGCGGGCGAGGTTTCCAAACATCAGCGCGCCGATGAGGGGGGTTGCTGAAGGAAGAAGAATCGCACACACCGTCAAAACGCTTAAGGGGAAGAAGATCTTCTCCGTCTTCGAGACGGGGCGCAGTTGCTTCATCTTAATCTTCCGCTCCTCTTCCGTCGTCAACGCCTTCATGATCGGGGGTTGAATAATCGGAACGAGGGCCATGTAGCTGTACGCAGCGACGGCTATTGGACCGAGGAGGTTTGGAGCAAGGCGACTTGTCACATAGATTGCCGTCGGCCCATCCGCTCCACCGATGATTCCAATCGAGGCAGCAGCGTGAAGGTCAAAGTGGATTCCCGGAATAAAGCTAATCGCTAACGCTCCGATGAGGGCAGCGAAGATTCCAAACTGGGCGGCAGCGCCAAGGAGGAGGGTCTTCGGGTTTGCAATCAGCGGGCCGAAGTCCGTCATCGCCCCAACACCCATGAAGATGAGGATGGGGAAGAGGCCAGTTTCGATACCCGTATCAAAGAGAATCTTGATAAACCCAAGATCGCCAGTAGATGGATCCATTCCAGAGATATATCCAAATGGAATATTAGAAAGAAGACATCCAAAGCCAATGGGAATTAAGAGTAGGGGCTCAAAGCCTTTCTTAATTGCCAAGTAGAGGAGGACGAAGCCAACGAGGATCATTACCAAGTTGCCCCAGCCAAACCCACTAGTAAGGCCAAGGAAGCCAAAGAGTCCAGTCGACTCCCAGAGTTTTTGTAACGCAGCACTAATCATTCTCTACTCCCTTAGCCGATGACCATCAGCTCATCGCCACTTTGAAGCTGCTGACCTTGGGAGACTGAAATCTTTGTAACCACACCATCGGCGGGGGCGTAGATCTCGTTTTCCATCTTCATTGCTTCCATGACAAGTAAGAGGTCGTTGCGCTTTACACTCTGACCTTCCTTCACATCGATGCGGAGCACTAAGCCTGGCATCGGCGCTTCAACGGGGGTTGCAGGGCCACTTGAGGCAACAGAAGCGACAGCAGGGGCTGCTGCGGCACTTTCGGCGATGGCACTCTCATCAATTCCAAAGTTCACCGCAACGGGGTAGGAGGTACCATTGACCGTCGCACTATCTTTATTCAGCTTCACGCCGTACGCCTTCCCATTGACGGTAACGGTGTACTCGCCTTTTGCCTTGGCGGCTTCGGCTACGCGGTCATACTTGTAAATACCATTGGGCTGAGCCTTTCCGGTGAGATAGAGGATTCCCTTCTCTTTACACGAGGCAGCGATGAAGATGTTCTCATCGGTGGTGGGAAGGTTCTCTTTCTCCAGCATCGCCTTGGCAGCTTCAACACCCTTAGAAGGATCTTTGTCGTTAATATCAACAACCTTCTCGGTGGTGGGCTCAAGG
>JBBADN010000035.1:0-9187 GCA_041656455.1 Sphaerochaeta sp.
TGTGAAGTCGATTATCCGCAGCCTCCCTTCGGGGTACAACCGCGACTTCCAAGATACCAAAGGCCCCCTTATTCAAGGGGCGCAGACAACCGATCTACTTCTTGGAATCTTTGAAGTGATGATCAGCGGCCTCATCGTTCATGAAGAGGCGCTCGTCGCAGCGTGCAAACCGGAGCTCTACGCCACTGACGTCGTCTTACAGCGTACGCTAGCTGGTGAGAGTTTTCGGGATATCTACAAGGAAGTGGGACTAAATCTCGCTTCTGTTGCCCCGCATGATCCCTACGACGCCCTAGAAGAACGAACAAGTGTAGGAACGACGGGAAACCTTAACCTCGACTCCCACATAGGAAGAGAAGTGCTTCGAATCAGCGAAGAACGCCTTGATGAGATTCAAGGGTGCTACGCAGCATTAACGGGAATTGATGCTCTTTCGCTCTTACGCTAACTCAACACTCTTTTGAGAGCGCTTTTGAAGAACCGGGGTGTGCTTCACCGCTTGGTGGTACGCTTCGGCGATGTTGGTGCAGTAATCGCCGATGTGCTCGAGGTGGCGAATTAACTCTAAGATTAAAAGCTCCGCTTTCACATCCCCAATTCCATCACTAAGACGATCTTGGACTTTATTGCCAACATCGGTGCGCATCGCGTTGATTTGCTCTTCAAACTCAATCGCTTTTTGCATCTCCGCTTTGGTGAGGGTGCGGTCCATTCGGTCACGGACGTAATCTAAGAACTCTTGAACGATGAGGTGGAACTCCTCCATCTCATCTAAAATCTCTTTCTCATACTCCCACCCCATCTTGTAGCGGCGTTGGCTCAGCATCGCAAGGGCGTAACAGCTGTCGGTGACACTCTCAAGTTCGTCCATCACTCGAATCAGCGAGTTCAGCGACGAGGCGTTGGTGGAAGTTTGGGAGTCTTGGAGGAGGTGGACGACGAAGTTGGAAAGTTGCTCCTGCATCTGATCGGCATACTCCTCGTCGCGCTTCATTAAATCAACGAGGTCATCGATTGTATTGGTGGGGTGGTCAAACATCGTCCGGTAACGACTTAACATCGTACACGCAAGGTTAGCCATCTTCTTAATCTCATCGCGAATCGCCAACATATAAATTTCAGGGCTATCGATGAAGGAGACGCCGATGTACTTGAAATGGTACGTTCCCTCATCGTACTCAGCCCGGGGAGGGACGAGGGTTTCTATGAGCTTGGCGTACGGGGTAACGAAGGGGGCGAAGAGTAGGGTCTTTAAGATGGCGCTCGTTGTTGCGAACATCGCTAAGAAGACGGGAAGGCGAAGGTGTAGCTCGTCCCCACTGAGGGCGAAGATATCCCCGGGGATGATGAGGTTCACCAAATTAAGAAGGGGGCGGAAAAAGAGGAGGGCGAGAAGGCTACCGATAATGTTAAAGAGAATGTGTGCCCACGCTGCCCGCTGAGCGGTGGTGGAGGTTCCAATCATCGCCAAGTACGCAGTAACTGTTGTTCCAATTGAAGAACCGAGGATTATCGCCGCACTCGCTTCAACACCAAGCCATCCATTAAACGCCATCGTTAAGACGATTGCCATTGTTGCTGAACTCGATTGAATAATCATCGTAACGACGAGGCCTACTAAGAGACAGAGGAAGTTCGTCCACAGAGTGTTGGCGTTAAAGGTGGTTAGGAAGGCGAGCGCTTGGGTGTTCCCGGTAGGGTCGGGAATCGACTTGGACATGAAGTTCAGGCCCAGAAAGAGTAAGCCAAAGCCAAGGAGGGCGTCACTCTTATCACGAGTACGAGTCCTTCGGCTAAACATCAACGGAAGGGCGAGGGCGATGGAGGCGAGGGCGAGGATTGAGATATCCATCTGAAAGCCCAAAAGGGCGACGATCCATCCGGTGAACGTCGTTCCGATATTCGCCCCTAAGATTACTCCAATTGCTTGAATTAATTGCATCAACCCGGCGTTTACAAAACTTACGACCATCACTGTGGTCGCCGAAGATGATTGAATAATCATCGTGATTAGGATTCCGGTGATAATCGAAACGAAGCGATTTTTCGTCATCAACGTAAGAATCGCTTTCATCCGGCTACCAGCAGATTTCTGCAGTCCTTCACTGAACATCTTCATGCCGTAGAGGAAGAGCCCAAGGCTTCCGACTATCTGAAAAAAGATCACAATTGCTTTCATACCGAGTTAACCGTAGCAACTTTGACGAAAGTGGTAAAGTAGGTGAGCTGCCCATCAGCGAAGAGCTGGTACACTTGATAAGAAGTCAAGTAGTTACATCTTATTGAATTAGGGGTGTATCCAGTGCTGTGAGGGTGGATAGTCCGCCAAGATGAGCTGTGATGAAATCCAATGATGAAGCGGAATATCGTCCTTTATGGGGTACGAATCATCGAATTTTAAGCACGATTAAATTCTCTAGTTGGATCGTTGCCGAAGATAGTTGCGTGTTATCTAATCAACTGATACGGCACTTTGGAGTGGATTGAACTTTGCACCACCATATTGTATGGTTTGGCTATGAGCATCATCAAACCGCAAAAGCTTGGAATCATCTCAGGTCCTGGCTCCGAGTACTTTACTGGCAAAGTTGTTAAACACCTTAGGCGGCTCTATTTAGAGCGGTATTATAAGCTCTCAAGCGCCCTTGCAAAGCGTCATGGGATTAGTGAAGAAGAGATTCTGAAAACTGTCATCCTCACCGATGACCTCTCCAATAAGCGAATTCCCCGGACCAAAGCTCCAACGACGTTTCAGTGCCCGGATTTTACGATTAAAACGAAGTACGTTCGCTTCGCCAACGGGGAAGTGAAGGCGGAAATTCAAGACCCAGTGCGCGGACTCAGGGTTTTTATCATCCACGACCTCTCCAATAATGAACCAGTTCGCGTCAGTGGATCGGATGAGCCCATAAGGCTCTCCGTCAACGACCACCTCATGTTCCTCTTAACGACGATTAACGCCCTCACCCTTGCTGGGGCGGATTCAGTGACCCTCGTTATTCCCACCTATCCGTACTCCCGCCAACACAAGAAGTCTTCCCGTGAGGCACTCACTGCAGCGATGTTTGGTCGAATCTTTGAGATGCTCAAAGTCGAGCGGATCATCACCTTAGATATCCACTCCCGTGAGATTGAAAACTCCTTCAGTCACCTCCACTTAGAGAACCTCCACGCCTCCTATCAAACCCTCATCGCGCTGCATAAACTCGTTGACTTCAGCAACCCCAACCTCGTCGTTGTTGCCCCCGACACTGGGGCGATTAGCCGAAACAAATTCTACGCTCAAGCGCTTCACCGCCCACTTGCGATGCTCTATAAGGAGCGCGACTACTCAGTGGTGAGTAAAGACGCCCGCAACTCCAACATTAAATCGATCAACCTCCTTGGTGATGTCCGGGGCAAGACGGTGTTAATCGCCGACGATATGCTCGCCACCGGGGGAACGATGATTATTGCGATGCGCGAGCTCACCAATTTGGGCGCGGAAAAGATCATCTGTATGGTCAGCCTTCCTTTCTTCAACGGCAGTGCAGTTGAAGATTTTGATGAAGCATATAAAGAAGGAATCTTCTATCGCATCATTGGAACCAATGCGGTCACCCATGGGCGTGATCTTCTCGACAAAGAGTGGTACATCCAAGCGGATATTACTGAGCTCTTTGCCCGAGTTATTAGTCGCCTTCACCACGGCCGCTCGATTAGCCCCCTCTTGGACAATCGCCGCTTCATTCAAATACTCATCGACAACAGTCAGGCGAATCCCAAGGCCCCTCTTCCTGATGCCGCTGCTACCGACCCGGATCGAGATTAACCTCAGATCCGGGTGAGCCAGCACACCTCCCATTCGGGCGGTACAGAAGAAACCGTAAGGAGTGACTGTCATGAAGATGTCCAACCGTATCTCAGCATTTCAAGCTTCCCCAATTCGCCGGCTCTCACCGTACGCCCGCGAGGCAGTAGGCCAGGGGAAAAAAGTTTATCATTTAAACATCGGCCAGCCTGATATTAAAACCCCTGAAGGGGTCCTTGAAGCAATTCAGCAATACCAAGATCCAATTATCGCTTACGGTCCAAGTGAAGGTGATGATCGTCTCCGTTCAGCACTTCCGGCGTACTACGCAACGTACGGGGTGGATGTGAAACCCGAGGAGATCATGATCACCACCGGTGGAAGTGAAGCGCTCCTCTTTACCTTTATGACGCTCTGTGACCCCGGTGATGAAGTCATCATCCCTGAGCCGTACTACACGAACGTCTCCTCCTTCGCTCGCTCGGCGATGGTGGAGCTTATTCCTGTCACGAGCCACCTCGAAGATGGCTTTGCCCTCCCACCGATGGAGAACCTGGAAGATTTAATCACTGCAAAGACAAAGGCAATCCTTCTGTGCAGTCCAAATAACCCAACGGGGCACATCTACTCAAAAGAAGATTTAGAGCGAACGTTAGAACTGTGTGAGAAGCACGACCTCTTTCTCGTCGTTGATGAGGTGTACCGGGAGTTCTGTTACGATGGGGAGGTGTTCACCTCGATCCTTACCTTCGAAGAGTACGCCGATCGCGTCGTCTGCGTCGACTCCTTCTCAAAGCGCTACTCAATGTGTGGGGCGCGGGTAGGGGCGATCATCAGCCGAAATAAGAATTTTCTTAACAACGCGTTAAAACTCGCCCAAGCACGCCTCTGTCCCCCTAACATCGAACAAGTCGCTGCAACTGCCGCGCTTAAGACCGACGCCTCCTACCTCATAGAAGTGAAGAAAGAGTATGAAAGTCGCCGCGACTTCCTCGTGGACGCTCTCTTAAAGGTTGATGGAATTAAGACAACCAAGCCCAAAGGGGCGTTTTACTTAATCGCTGAACTACCCGTTGAAGACGCTGAGGATTTTGCAATCTTCCTCCTTCGGGACTTTGACCTCAACGGTAAGACAGTGATGCTCGCCCCCGCCGAAGACTTCTATGAGACGAAGGGAATCGGGAAGAAACAAGTCCGAATCGCCTATGTGTTGAACAAAGAAGACTTAGGCGAGGCAGTAGCGTGCCTTGCCGCTGGCTTAGCTGCGTATCGGACGAAGAACGCTTAAGAGCCGATTATCTTCACGAGCACTCGCTTGTGCCTGAGACCGTCGAACTCGTAGTAGAAGAGCTGCTCCCACGGGCCGAAGTCTAGTTTGCCATCGGTGATGGCGATGACCGCCTCGCGGCCCATAATCGATCGTTTTAAGTGGGCGTCGGCGTTCTTCTCCTTATCGGTGTTGTGCTGGTACTGCTCATACGGCAGTTCGGGGGCAAGACTCTCTAACCACTTCTCAAAATCCGCGTGAAGTCCTTCCTCAACGGAGTTGATGAACACACTCGCTGTGATGTTCATCGCGTTGGCGAGAATGAGTCCTTCTTTGACTCCACTTTCCTTGATCGCCTCAGTGACCGCTTCGGTGATATTGACCAAGCCTCGGCGTTTGTTGAGGTGAAACCGCAGTTCTTTACGATATGTCATCATACCGGCCTCCTTTGCCACTTGTAGTATACCATGGAGTTTGTCACAAAACCGTAGGTATGCTATGCTTCATTCAGGAGAGCAAGAGTGAAAACAAGCGAGAGTTGGGATCTCAGTTCGATCGGCGATATTTCAGCACAAAAGATCCAACGTAACCTTCGGGAGCTCTCAGTATTTTCTGGCAATTCAATTCGTTCATTCAAAGATATCGCCTTCCGCTACGACCCAATTAGCCTCCTTGAGTACGCTGTTTTGAATGACCAGAGTCTGCAGGATGAAGCGGCCCTCCGGCTCTCTTCGGCGTTAATTTCCTACCTCGTCAATCTTGCTAGTGCCTATCCAAAACCCCTTCCAAAAGCTAAAAGTATCAAGCCAAAAGACTTCAAAGAACTCTATCGTCTTTTTGAAGACATCACGCGCAAAGCGATTCGAAGTGTTGATAACACCGCCTTAGCTCTAAAGGCGGAGCGGATCCTTGAGCAAAAACACCTCCTTAACCAATACCAAGAGGAGGCGTGTGCGGCAGTTCTTCCGCTGCGAGCAGATGACTCCCTTTTAAAAGAGCAACAGCACGCGCTGCGCTATCAACTCCAGCCGTTCAACACCTTAATTAGTGAATGTTTTCCTTCCCACCTCGATGGGCTGTTACACGCATTACTCACCCTTGTTGAGAAAAAAGAAGCGAATATCACCGCTTACACCACCTTACGTGAAGATGATGTGCGCCCTCTTTGTCTCGCTGTCGGTTCACGGGAGTTTAAAGTCGATAATCATCGCCTGACGATGAATCAAGAAAGTCGGCTCAAACCGCTTCTCACCTTCGAGGGTGCTGTCTACTGTTTTGACCCCGGACGGGTGCTCGCTAACGGATATGAGATTATAAAGGCTGCCGTAATTTCTACAAGTGAAGAGCGCAAAAAGGCGTGGGAGGAAATCGAAGCGGAAAAGCGGAGTCTCCTTCCGATCACCTTCTTCACGGCAATGCTCGGCTCAATGCACTATACCCGAAACGTTCCCTATGAAGGCGGCTACCTCGACGCTGTGTTTGAAGATGGGAACTCAACCCTCATTCTCCAAATCCCAGCAGCACACACAACCTTTCCCGCTGACGTTGTGTTAGACTCAGCCCAATACGCCCAAAGCCTGATCGCCGAAGCTCAGGCGCTGAAGCTGGCAAAAAATCACCCCAATCTAGCTGTCATTATCGACATACGGATGATCGGGCGCTATCCCATCGCCCTGTCAGGGAACACTCTCACCCTCAGCTTCCTCCAAGTCGCCAACCTCGCTACAACATGGGAAGGTGCCAATGAGATTAAAGGCGTGTTAGGCCTTCTACCCTTTAGTAATCTTAGGCCTTCAGAGGCGCGCAGCGGTGAAGAAGATGATTTGAATGGCAAGGAGCTTGAAGAAGTTGATGATAAGAGTGATGAAGACGTGTTAGCAAGTTCAAGTGATAACCTCGAAGATGAGTTTGACTATGAAGAGGATGAAGATGAGTTGTACAGCGAAGATGAGGATGGGGAGATCCTCTTAAGTGAACTCGATGAAATAGACGATGAGGATGAGTACGAAGAAGAGCTCGCCGAGTTTGAAGGCGATGAAGCGGATGAGTACACCTCAATTGATTACGAAGACGATGAGTATGAACAAGAAGAGGGGGAGGAGGAGATCGCTGTTGAAGAAGTACCTGAATCTCCCCCTATTGAACCAGCATGGCAAAAGTTCGACCAAGGCTTCACCCTCGGCTACCAAGATCCACCGATTATCGATGCGGAATACCTCGACTATGAAGATGAAGATGAAGAGGAGGATGAGATCTTTGCTGGCTCCTCGTACTTTACCTCTTCGGATCCCCTAGAAGATTACCTTGATGAAGATGAGTATGAGACCGCCGATGAGATGGTCAGCCAATCGGAGCAACCCGTCCTCTTTGACCTAGAAGACGAGCAGATGTTCGACCCGCTTTATCGCACCCTCCAAGAGCAGGAAGCGGAAGACGAGGATTATGAGAGCGAAGCGCGCGGACTCTTTGAAAGCGAATTCGAAGGTGATGACGATGATGACGTTGCCATCGCCCCCTCCCTCGTCCTCGCCGATGAGGAGATGGAGGAGGGTAAAGAAGATCTGCTGCGCTACCACACCCAGTACGTTGAAGACGATGATGGGGATGAGTTTGGCTTCCTTAATCAAATCCAGGCGAGTGAAGAGAGCGCCCGTCCTTCCTCCCGCTTTACGCTGATCAACGCCGTTGAGCACGCCAAAGATCACGGCGACGAGGAAGACGAAGAAATCCAGGAAGCCGAAGAAGTCACAGAAGCAGTAGGTGAGACGGTGGAAATGATCGAGCCATTTACCCTTGAGCTCCCAGAGCACCTTGGTGAAGTCTTTGCCCTTCTTGCCCAAAAGAACCGGTGGGAGTTTAACTCCTACTTGAAAACTGCTCCGCCGCACGTCATCGATTCGTTAGAGCGGATGCTGATTCACATCACGAGTAACCACCAAGAGGCGAAAGAAGATCGGATGTTCACGATCGCTCCTTTGGAGTTGACGATCATCGTCTTGGCTTCAAAAGGTGATACCCTCAGTGCATGGACGCGCAAGGTGAACGTTGCTGCGTTGATGTACACCAACGGAAAAACTCAGTGGCGCTCCCTTTCGATCGGATTTGACCGAAATGGGGAATTGATCTTTGCCGATGAGAGCATGATCAAGCGCCAAGAGTTCACCCCAACAGATTGGAAGTTTGTCCTCAACGCTGCTCAGCGGCTGAGTGAAAAGAAACGGAAGTAATATTCATGAAAAAACACCTTGATGTTGCGCTTCAAGCAGCCCGTCGCGCAGGCTCGTACATCCTCAGCGCTGAGCGCAGTGGCGCAATTTCTGTCCGTCTAAAGGACGCAAACGATTACGTAACTAACGTCGATAGCCAAGTCGAGCAGCTGATTAAAGATACCATTCGCCTTCACTTCCCCCATGAAGCGATCTACGGTGAAGAGAGTGGACACAGCGGTAACCAACGTAGTGGGCGGTGGGTCATCGACCCAATCGATGGGACGACGAACTTCTTTCGGGGGATGCCGAACTACACGATCTCTATTGCGTGGGAAGAAGAGCCGTTTACCCCGTTAGTCGGGGTGATCTTTAACCCTCGCCAAAATGAACTGTATTGGGGATCAAAGGGAAATGGTTCATTTTTAAACGACCAAAAAATCCACGTTTCAGCGATCCAGAACCTTAGTGAGGCGATAATCGTCGCCGTGCCCCCGCACCGAAGGCGTGATCTCTTAGACTCCTACTTTGAAACGATGAAGCGCATCTCGCGCTCAACGAGTGATATTCGCTCCTTAGGCTCGTGTGCCTTAGAGCTCGCCTACATCGCATCTGGTCGAGTTGACGGGTATTACGAGCGCGCCCTCGGCTACTACGACCTCGCTGCGGGGATGATTATCCTACAAGAAGCTGGGGGAGCAATCACTCCCGCCTTTGAAGGTCTTCCCTTCAGCGATGAGTACTGTGACCTCCTCGCCTCAAATGGCCACCTTCATCAGCAGCTTGGTCGGATAATCGCTTGATTGAACGCTCTATTTTTCGTACCGTCTAGCCATGAAGTTTAATCTTGCTATCTTCGATTTTGATGGAACGGTGATGGATACCTCCCCAGGGATTTTTGCCACCGCCAATGCGGCGATCGAA
>JBBADN010000036.1:0-9155 GCA_041656455.1 Sphaerochaeta sp.
CCCAGAGGGCAACCCCCATTCCATACAAGGCCCGAAGGTATGGGCGGTTTTCCTTGTGGCGGTAGGGGAAAAACCCTTTAAAGCCTTCATAAATGAGTGCTTCAGCACTCCCAAGCGCAACGTCAAAGAGCCGCTCGGCTGCGGTAAATTGGTCTTTCTCCAACCGTAGATTTCCAATATGAACGAGGGCATCAATGCAGTCAGGATGATCTTCCCACAGTTTAGTTAAGATCGTATACCGCTCGTCCCAGCTATCGAGCTCAAGCGACTCGAGGATTGGGTCGCGCCCATCCTCATGAAATGTTTCACTACCGTAATCATGAAAGGCGTAGACAAATGGTCCGTAATCTTTACCTTCAAGCTCTTCATCGGTATCAAACATCCCTGGATGAAATTCGGGCGAAAATATGTGGGCATGAAGAGCTAACATAGAAGTCCCGCATTGGAATTTGAGGACATTCCCGCTAAGGTACGCCCCGTCGTCTTCGGTCCACTCCTTCTCAACTTCAAAGGTCACAAAATCAAACTCAAAGAGTCCTTCAACTGGGGGATGGAACGTTGAGTAGATTATCTCGTTTTCAACGTCAATTCCCCGAAGACCTTGGGGGTGAACAGCAAATACAAGTATCCTTTTAATCATGGACGATTTCCTTTGACCCAATCGTAAATGAGATGTTTGGGTGTGTCTATTCAATTCGTTCTTGGAGGGTCATTGTTCCGAGAATGGTTGGCCTTGAGGCTCCGGTAGTGTGGGGGAAGTTGGAGGGTCTTTTGGCTAAGGATTCATGGGCTAGGAGGGCGAACGCCATCGCCTCACGGCTTTGGTCAGGAATTGAGTAGGATTCACTTCGCTCAACAGGGCAATTGAGATTGGCTTTCAAGTGGGTAAGGAGGGTCTTGTTTTTTGCACCGCCACCGGCGACGATGACGCGATCCAGACCGTATTTGGGGATGATGAAGCGGCTGTAGCTATCGATGATTGAGGTGGCGGTGAACGCCGTAGCGGTTGCTACGAGGTCTTCAAAAGAAAGATCCTCTTTAAGCAGGGTTTGGACAAAGTGGGTACCATACACCTCTCGCCCAGTAGATTTTGGGGGCTCTTGAGCAAAATAGGGATCACTCATCAATTGGTTTAATAACGCTTGGTTAACCGTACCTTTCTGAGCAATCATCCCACCGTTATCATAGGGCTCACCAGTGACGTGTTGGACAAGGCCATCGATGATCATATTCCCTGGGCCCGTATCAAATGCGAGCAGCTCGCCTTCCTTTGGTAGGAGGGTGACGTTTCCAATTCCCCCGATGTTTTGAACGGCAACAGTTTTTCCATTTTCCCTAAAGGCGTAGTAATCGATGATTTGGGCGAGAGGGGCTCCTTGTCCCCCAAGGGCGAGGTCAGCAGCTCTGAAATCGCTAATCACTGGGATTCCTGTTCGAAGAGCTACGACTTGGGCATTGGTGATTTGGAGCGTTCCATTGACGTCAAAAGGGTGAGTGATTCCCGGAAATGGCTCTTTGTTGGGGGCGTGCCAGATTGTTTGACCATGAAGACCTATTACCGCAACATCTTCAGCGTTCGTATTGGTTTCTTTTAAAAGAGTAAGGACCGCCTGAGCGTTCCATTCACCGAGGCCGTAATGGGCTCGGGTGAGAGCATCGATATCGACGCTACCAGGAGTACAGAGATGTAACAATAATTTCTTAAGCTCAGGGGTGTAGGCAATTGAAGAAGAACCCTTCAGTTCAAGGTGGCTAATGTGGCCGTTCTCCTCAGTAATTGTTACTAAAACTGCATCGATGCCATCCATCGATGTGCCACTCATTAAACCGATTACGAGGCGAGTGTTTTTCATGCTTTAAAGTATATGATACAAAATTTCAGCATGCAATGATAATTGAAACAAAATTTCTTTACACGCCTACTATTGAGTGGTACAGTTGCTTTGGGGGATGAGCATGGAATATGACCTTGGGTACACACTCGATTCATTGACGACTGAACAGCGCAATGCGAAAAGCTTTAATCTCGATGAACTATCAACCGTTGAAATGCTTGAGCTGATCAACGATGAAGATAAGAGCGTCCCATACGCTGTTGAGCCTCAAATTCCAATGATCGCCCGCTTAGTTGATGATATCGTCGCCGCCTTTAAACGAGGAGGGCGCCTCTTTTATATCGGAGCAGGAACTAGTGGTCGTCTTGGTGTTCTTGATGCCTCCGAGTGTCCCCCGACCTTTGGAGTGAGTAACCAGATGGTCCAAGGCGTCATCGCTGGAGGCCAAGAGGCACTGACGCAATCCATCGAAAACGCCGAAGATAATGAAGAAGAGGGAATTAAAGAGTTACAGCAACGGGGCTTTAGTAGTGATGACGTCTTAGTGGGGATTACCGCAAGCGGCCACGCCCCGTACGTTATTGGGGCGATGAAGTGGGCCCAGCGCCTTGGGGCAGTGGTTGGGGCGATTAGCTGCAATGAACACTCAAAGACCTTCCTTCACACCGACCATCGTATCTTTCTAAACGTTGGGCCAGAGATTCTCACTGGCTCAACGCGCATGAAAGCGGGCACCGCTCAAAAACTTGTTTTGAATATGCTCACCACAACGAGCATGACCCGCCTAGGAAAAGTCTATCGAAACTTAATGGTCGATCTTACCCCAGTGAATGCCAAGTTAGTTGAGCGCTCCAAACGTTTAATCCAGCAGGCAACGGGGTGTAGTGCAGACGAGGCGGCTCAGGCGTTTGAAGCAGCAAATCGCCGCCCAAAACGAGCGATTGTGATGATTCTTCTCGGCCTCGATGCGAGTGAAGTAATCGAACTTGAGCGCATTACCAATGGGCCAATCTCCGAGATGATTCGAATCTATCACGAACAAAGGAAGAGTTAATGACAGAAGAGCGGCGTGAGTTTGAAATCTCGGGGGCGATGCGGGAGATTAACGCAAAGTATACGACCCTCAGCGACTCGGAAAAGAAGGTCGCTGATTACGTAACGGCAAACCCGAAAAAAGCACTTCATTACACTGTCCGTGAACTCGCCCGCCAAAGTGGGACGAGCCAAGCGGCGATTACCCGCTTTTGCCAACACATAGGGTTTGATAGCTTCACAAACTTTAAAATTCGCCTCGCCCGCGACGTTTTTGATACGTATGATGAGCTCTACACTCCCCACCTTGATTTAGAATCAGAGACTTCTCCAGCCACGGTTTCCCATACGATTATCGCTCAAAGTCAGCGAGCGATGGGGGCCTTAGAGGCGCTCATTGACGAAACTGTATTAAGAGAGTGCGTCTACGCCCTAAGAACTACCCAGTCGATCGTCCTCTTCGGTGTTGGAGCTTCGGGGGTTGTTGCCCTCGACTTTATGCAAAAACTCGCTCGCTTAGGAATGCGGGTTTTCTACTCAACGGATACCGACCTTCAGCTTACCGTTGCATCTACCCTCAAAGGCGATGATCTGGCAGTTATCATCTCCTACTCTGGAGAAACTGAGGCGATGGTCGCTGTTGCCCAGCAGGCAAACGAGCGTGGCGTACCGATTATCGCCCTGACGATGGAGAGTCCCAATACCATTCAAAGCCTCGCTGATTATAAACTCCGTGTTCCCGCTACCGAGCGGATCTACCGCCAAGGGGCGTCAACGAGCCGGATGAATCAATTGATTCTCATCGATATTCTTTACTCCCTCTTAGTCTCTGATAACCTCGACGCCTCTATTCAAGCGATTGAAGATACGATGGCGATTACCCATAGGAAGAAAACCAGTGTTAACTAAGGTGCCTAGCCAGAATCCGAGCTCCTTCAAGTCCTCCACCTTCAGCAAGGTGGACTTCAAGGGCCGGATCGAGCACGTTAATCAACAGCTCGTAGATTCTCTGGTTGTGCTGAAGCACTCCACCGGCGAGGGTGATCTTCTTCAGATACGGCTCACTCAGGCGTTCTTGAACCGAGTGAACCAAGAGAGCAAGCTCAGCAACGGCTGCTGTGATGATTGCGTCAGCAAGAGTATCGCTCTGAGTAGCAGCTTGAGAAACAATTGGGGCAAAGCGGGCAATTTCAGCTTTGGTCCGTTCTGGTGCGTTGAAGAAGGAAATGGCTCGTTGGTAGGTCGGAAGGCCAAAGAACTCCAAGAGAGCCGGGCCCATCGTTGTCGGCTGGTCGCGGCCTTCAACGGAGCGGAGGGTTCGTCGAATGCCTTGGTCAGCGATCCACCACGCCGAGCCTTCATCACCGAGGGCACTGCCCATCCCACCACTGCGGACTTGATCCCCCACCTCGTTTCGCCCCAGGGCGACCGAGCCGGTGCCACTGACCAAGCAAAGGCCAAGGCGCCTCGGATCGTTCATCGCCAGGAGCAGCTCAATGTCAGGAACAAGCAAGATGGGCAGCTCAGCGCCAAGAAACTGTTCGAAGAACGCAGTCCAGCGAACGCGCTCTTCTTCACGGGCAAGGCCAGAGTTTCCGAAGCAGAAGCTGATGATCGATCTCTTCCCCACCTTGGTGAGAACCTCGGTAATCAAGAATTGGACGGTTTGAATCGCCTGGTCAAACCCCACAACATAGGAGTTACTCGAAGGACCGCGTGCCAAGGCGAGCATCGTTCCGTTCTCGTCCCACGCTGCAATTCGACACGAGGTTCCGCCGCCATCACCACCAAGGTAGATTCCGTTCATACTTTGAGTATGAGAGAGGATTCAGCGCTTTGCAAGGAGGGAAGTTAATGATGAATGCTGCCCTTACTAAACTCCGAGGAAAACGCATCGGCTTAGTGACCAATCAGAGTAGTGTTACAAATACGTGGCAGCTTAGCCGAGTCGCCTATCATGAAGCCTTGAATCTTCACTGTCTGTACGCTCCAGAGCACGGCCTTGGGGGAAACGTTGAGCGTGGTGAAGGTGTACGTGACAGTGATGATCCACTCACTGGCTTAGAAATTCGCAGTCTTTATCAAGACGAGGCAACCCAAATTGGTTCGTTCGATGACCTTGATGGGCTTCTCTTTGATATCCAAGACGTGGGAGTTCGCTTCTATACGTACATCTCCACCCTACGTCAGATTATGAGCATAGGGCTTCCCGTCACCGTCATCGACCGTCCCAACCCATTAGGGGGAACGATTGTAGAGGGGGGACTCTTAGCTGCTGAAGATGAAAGTTTTGTTGGACCACGAGGTCTACCAATTCGTTACGGCCTGACGATTGGTGAACTCGCCCATTGGATGAATGAGGCGTACGACTTGAAGTGTGAGCTTACCACCGTTGACCTTCAAGGGTGGAAGCGTTCAGAGCTTTGGTTTAATAGTAGCCGCCCATGGGTGATGACAAGCCCGGCGATTGCCCACCAAGAAAGCACCTTCTTCTATCCCGGGATGTGCCTCCTAGAAGGGACAAACCTTAATGAGGGGAGGGGAACGAGTGCTCCTTTTGAGCTCCTTGGATCTCCCTTTATCGACCCCTACTCCCTCAGTGCTGATGTGAATTCGTTAAACCTCAATGGAGTAGTTTTTACCCCCATTTCCTACACCCCCACCGGTGGGGTCTTGAATCATGGGCTCTACGGTCATATAACTGACGTCTCAGTGTTCCGGCCAGTTGAGACGACGATTCGCCTTCTGTCTTTGATCAGGCGCCGCTATCCCGATGAATTAACAGCGAACGATTATTTTAGAAAACTCGCTGGCTTCGATTTTGATGAACTAGATGATAGTGAAATACTGCTCGAGCGCCTAAGGAGCGAAAGCGCTACCTTTGCGCTCGAAACAAGGAGATTGTACCGATATGAATAGGGAAGATTTGCGGAAGATGATTGGCCAGCACTTTGTCTGTGGCTTTGATGGGCCGACGATCAGTGATGAATTTAGGGCGGCTGTGAAGACTCATAAGATTGCCAACATCATCCTCTTTGCCCGCAATGTGAAAAGTAAAGAACAACTTAAAGCATTAACAAACGATATCCAAGAACTCGTCCGAGCGGAGACTGGTAGTGAAGCGTTTATCTGCATCGACCAAGAAGGAGGGATGGTAACCCGCCTCTCGAGTGACTTTACTAACGTTCCCGGAGCGATGGCTCTTGGTGCTACAAAGATGCCCTCTAGTGCGTATACTGCTGGGACGATCACTGGTTCAGAATTGCGAGCAGCGGGGGTAAACGTTGATTTCGCCCCGGCCTTGGATGTGAACTCCAACCCCAATAACCCAGTAATCGGGGTGCGCTCTTACTCTGACGACCCGGCGATGGTTGGAAGGCTTGGCCTCGCTATGGTGGAGGGTCTCCAAAAAACAGGTGTTATAGCGAGTGGTAAACACTTCCCAGGTCACGGCGATACCCACATTGATACTCACTTGGCTCTTCCTACTGTAATCAATAATCTTGATCTTCACCTCGCGCCATTTAAAACGGCTATTGATGGGGGAGTGAAGGGGATAATGACCAGTCACATCCTCTTCCCAGAGTTGGAGGATGAATACCTTCCAGCGACGATGAGCCGGAAGATTCTTACGAATCTCTTAAAGGATAAACTAGGCTTTACAGGCTTAGTCTTTACCGACTGCATGGAGATGAAGGCGATCGCCGATAACTGGGGGACCGTCAAAGGCTCGCTCTTGGCCCTTAAAGCAGGGGTAGATATCGTCTGTATCAGCCACCACGTTAACCTCGGGGTTGCTGCTATTGAGCTCGTTGAAGAGGCGTACCTCAATGGGGAACTGGATAGTGAAGAATTAGCAGCAAGTACGAAGAAGATTTTAGCGTACAAAGAGCAATTAGCTGATTTGGAGGAAGTACCCTTTGAAACCATTGGCTCTGCTGATCACACCTTCGTTAATAAGCTCCTTCATGAAGCAACGATTACCTTGGTCCACGACGCGCCCTTTGAACTTACTGAAAAACGGCTCTTTATCGGGCCCCGTCCCTTTAAAGCAACGAACGTCTCCAACGATGATGATCACCTCCTCTTTGGCCCTGCGTTGGCTAATCTCCTTGGTGGGGATTTTTTGACGATCGGGGACAACCCTGATGAAGAAGAGATCCAGGCGGTCGTCAAGCGCGCTACTACGTACCCGAGCGTGGTTATTGGAACGTACAACGGCCACCTCTTTGACGGTCAGCTCGCCTTAGCAAATGCAGTAAGCGCTGTTACCAACGTCGCCCTCTTTGCCCTGAGAAACCCCTACGATGTCGCGTATCTGAATCCTTCGATTCGTTCCTACGCTGCATGGGCGTATACCCCAATGGCGTTTGAGGCGATCGCTCGGATTTTAACGGGTGAGATTTACCCAAATGACTTTTTACCGATTCATCTAGGAGGAAGCAATGCCTGATATGTTAGTAAAGCTCTATGAGCTTCCGAGTAGTGTCCCTGTTATGGAAAAGCTCGCCCAACAGAAGATTCGGATCCACCGAGCCCTTGCCCCTGATAAAGAGCGAGTGTTGAATTGGATCAGTGAACACTCCACCCAAGGGGCAAAGAGTGAAGCGGATGTGTGCTTCAGCCACGAGCCAATCTCGCTCTTTCTTGCAACCCAAGGGCGGGAGATTCTTGGCTTTGCGTGCTATGACGCAACTGCGAAGAACTTTTTTGGCCCCACCCACGTCGATTCAAATCGACGAGGAGAGGGGATTGGAACGGCCCTGTTGCTCATTAGCTTGGAGGCGCTGAAGGCAGCAGGATACGCATACGCGATCATCGGTGGAGTAGGACCAGCGGAGTACTACGCCAAAGCCGTTGGAGCGACGATTATCGAAGGTTCAACACCAGGAATCTACCGCAACTACCTAGGAAGCGGATTGGTTTTTGATGATGAATAATTAAGTGGAGGGGAGTATACTTGAAAGACGGCGACGCACGCTGAGCGTCTTTGCTGATCTTCAAGCGTACCCACAACTGTGAACGAGAAACCTGATGAGGTTTTTCACATACAAAAGGAGGGTATCTATGAAGAAAATCTTAGGTATCACATTCGTCTTGGTCGCATGTGTTCTTCTGAGCGTAAGTGCTGCAGGGGTGAAGGACCGTGCCGACAAACCCTTGGAGTTCTCCGTCTATTACTCTGATAACGCAACACTGCCGTTTAAGCATGATTGGCTTACGGTCAAAGAAGTTGAAAAGCGTGTTGGAGTAAAGGTCGATTGGGAAATTATTCCAATCGCGGACTACCAAACGAAAGTTTCACTCGCGTTGAACACGGGGACCAACGCCCCTGATGTGATCTTGTATCAATCAACGAAGGGTGAAAATGCTGCGCTCGCTCTAAACGGGGCGATTGTGCCGATCAGTGACTATCCTCAGTGGACCCCAAACTTTAACGCTCGAGTGAAAGAGTTTGGTCTTGAGGAAGACATTGATCTCTTAAAGCTCAAAGATGGCAAGCGCTACTACATGCCCGCCCTTTTTGACGTGCCGTTCTACGATGGTGGGTTAATTCTCCGTGAAGATCTGCTAGCTGCGTACAACCTTCCGGTGCCCAAGACCTTTGACGATCTCTATGTAATCCTCAAAGAGTTTAAGCGCCGCAACCCTGACTCCTACCCGTTGACGATTCTCGCTGGACCGCGCGTCCTCTATCGAATGACGATGCCTTCATGGGGAATCTCTCTCGGCTTAAACGGGGCGAGTGGGACGAACACCCTCAGCTGGGACTACGATGCGAAGCGTTACTTTTCTGGGGCGATTAGTGATGAGTATAAGAGCTACATCACCTACTTCCACAAACTCTACGCTGAAGGCTTACTCGATCCAGAGATGGCCGATCCCATCGATGGTGACCGCTGGACGCAAAAACTTGCAACGGGCAAGGCGATGGTCACTCACGCGTACTACGACCAAATTGGTGGGGTTGAAGCGAATAGCACAATTCCAGGCTTCAAGCTACAAATGTATCCCGCCCTTGCTGGTCCCGCTGGAGCTCACCACCAAGAGAAGAGCAAGACTGGTGGTGGAATTATGTTCCCAATCAAAACGAGCCGACGAGCAGACTTCGAGCAAGTCGTTCGCGCCGTTGATGAGATGTTCTTCTCCGACGAGAACGCTCTCTTGTGGTGCCTTGGGGTAGAGGGAATTACCTACACGATGCAAAACGGCAAAGTCGTCTTTGCAGATGAATTCGTGAACTCCCCTGAAGGAATCTACAAGTCGATGCAAGTCAAACACGGTACT
>JBBADN010000037.1:0-9138 GCA_041656455.1 Sphaerochaeta sp.
CTCCTGTTGCCATCCGCATGATGGTCCCTTCATTCATAGATTCTGCATCCAATTCACCGATAATCGAACCGTGGTACATTACAAAACACCGCGAGCAGACTCGGATGATCTCTTGAGCCTCACTAGAGAGGACTACAACTGCAATCCCTTGTTCAGCGAGATGGAGGATGATTTCGTAAATTTCTTCTTTTGCTCCAACATCAACACCTTGGGTTGGGTTATCCAAAATTAATACTTTTGGATTAAGGCTCAGCCACTTCGCAAGGACAATTTTCTGTTGATTTCCTCCTGAGAGGCTGGTGATTAAATCATTGTGCTTCTCCATTTTTATGTGGAGGCCTTTGCGTTGAGTTTCAAAGTCATGAAAGATTTTCCCGTGATCAAGGAAGAGGCCTTTTCGGTTAGCAGTAAGGGTGACAAGCGATCCATTCTCCAAAATCGTCAAATCTTTAATGATGGCGTTTTCTTTTCGGTCTCGGGGAACATAACCAATCTTTCGGGCAACTGATTCCTCCGTCGATTTATTGCGAATTGCTTTGCTTTCAAATAAGAGCTCGCCTTCATACGGGCCTAAAGCCCCGAAGAGCGTTTGAAAGAGCATTGAACGCCCATCGCCTAAGAGACCGGTAAAGCCGACGACTTCGCCTTGGTGAATTGAAAAAGAGATATCTCGAAAATGTTTGCCATCGCTGACATTCACCGCTTCAAGGACAACTGGAAGATGGGTAGAACCACCGTGCCGCTTTGCATCAATAATTTTATGGCCAACCATCAAGTAGGCGATGTGCTCAATCGTCGTCTCACTTGTTGGTCCGCCACCGACCATGTGCCCATCGCGAAGGACGGTAAAGTGATCACACACCTCCATCACTTCTTTTAACTTGTGGGAGATGAAAACAATTGCAACGCCTTCATCCCGAAGCAAGCGCATCAACGCAAAGACGCGAGTGATTTCTGTTTCAGTTAAGCTCGTTGTTGGTTCATCCATGATGATGAGCTTGGCGTTCATTAAGAGCGCTTTGGCAATTTCAACGATTTGTTTATAAGAGGCATCGAGGGTCGACACGAGGGTCGTGGGGTCGAGCTCAAGGCCCATCCGAGCAAAGAGCGCTTCAGTTTGCTCAATCATCGATTGGTGGTCGAGGATAAACGTATGATGTTTGAGTTCTCTTCCGATGAAGAGGTTCTCGTAGATTGCAAGGTCATTGATCAAATTAAGTTCTTGGTGGATGAAGGCAATCCCCTGATCAAGGGATTCCTTTGGGGTTTGGAATTCGACAGGGACACCGTCGAGCTCAATCGTCCCCCCGTCGCGGAGAATAACTCCACCAAGGATATTCATTAAGGTAGATTTACCAGCCCCATTTTCGCCTAGAAGGGCAACGATTTGCCCACCATGAATCGAAAAATCCACGTTATCGAGAACGAGGTTCGGGCCAAATGACTTGGAGATTTGACGCATCTTCAGGTCCATGGGATTCCTCTTTGTTAAGGGATGGCTGCGGCAAACGCCACAGCCATGAGCGTATTACTTAGTACGGGCTTGAAGCATCAAGATAGTTCTGAGCGTTTGTTTTATCAACAATCGTTGTCGGAATAATCTTAACAGGATCAACTTTTTGACCGTTTAGAACGGCAAGGGCCATGTCTACAGCGTCCATAACCATTTCTGGGCTGTAGAGGGCACTTTGAATCCAAATCGAATCATCTTTCGGCATCATCTGGAAGTACTCTTGTGATCCACCACCACCGGTGATGACTTTAATGTCACTTCGGCGTGCTTCCTTAATCGCCTGGATTGCTCCAATCGACGTCTCGTCATCCATTGAAAAGACGGCATCGATGTGGGGGTTTGCAACGAGGATGTCAGCCATGTCGGCAAGACCAGCTTCACGGGTGAACTGGGTGGCGTACGTTGAGTACTTGAAGTTCGGGGCAATTTGAGCCGCGGTGGTCAAGAAGCCATCTTTGCGCAGAGCGGCAACTGAGCCGGAGGAGGGGACGTCTAAGATGACGACGTTTCCACTCGTTCCAATCTTATCAACGATGTACTTGGCACTTTGGACACCCATGTCGTAGTTATCGCCACTGACTCGATACACGCCATTGGCGTTAATCTCGATGTCGAAGTTTACAACAACCACTCCTTGGTTAATCGCTGCTTGAATCGGTACTTCCATTCCCGTCCATTGAGGGAAGGCGACGATTGCTTCAGCGCCCCATAGAAGCAGGTCATCAAGTTGACTAGTCATCTCATCGGCGTTATTGGAGGTGTAGAGCTTATAGTCAATTTCACTTGAGAGCTCTTTACTCCGCAGCTCGGCGTAGTAAGCAACACCAGCGACCCATCCGTGGGTTACTGCTGGGGCGAGAATACCGACTTTGTGTTTTGCCGGTCCTTGCTCTTTTGCTCCTTGGGCGAAGACCGTAGAACCGGCCACCAAAATAATCAATACAATCAATAATGCTTTTTTCATTAAAAAGCCCTCCTTTTATTGGCTCTTAAAGTATTAGCGATGATGTGGTAGTTGTCAACTTTTTCTGTAAAACAAAGTAAGAATGCAATAAATTTTCAGAAAAATATGAAAAATGCATGAAATTGGAGGGTGCTGATACAAAAACACCCCTCTTTGAGAGAGGAGTGCTTTGTGAAAAAGGCTTAGCTTCTGATTAGCTCACCAAAGCGAGCTTAAATTCTTTTGATGAGGCAGCGACCGAGTTTTTTCGAAGCAGGGGAACTTTCACCCCATTGAAGATGACCCCAAAGAGGGGAGTCTTCGTTGAGCCAAGCAGATTGGTAATCCGCTGGATCTCGGTCTTTGTCGATTGATGGCTTCGCACATTGAGGATTACTCCCTCGGTGACGCTTGCGATGCTAATGACGTCAATGGGTTGCTCAAACGATGGGGCATCAATGAGGACAAGGTCATACTCTTTTCTAAGCGTTTCAATCTCTTCTTCAAATGAAGGATGATGAAGGACTTGGCAGGAGGATGAGCTGCCGAACGGAAGAACAAATAAGTTATTCTCAACTTCTACAACGTGCTTAGTTCCCGTAGCGAGGTAGTCACTTAATCCTTTGGAGGGGGTGATACCAAAATAGGTGCTCAGGGTTTTCCCTTCACAGTTTGCATCAATTAACAGGACTTTCTTACCCGTTGAAGCGAGGGCAACGCCCATGTTCGCGATCGTAAAGGTGTTTCCATTTCCTCGTTTCGGGGAGGCAACGGTGAAGATACGCTCACTGATTGGTTTACCGCCAAAGAGAAGGGTTGCAGCTAAGTAGTTGTACTCTTGGGCGATTTGCGGTTGTTGAGCAACGAGGGATCCGTTGTTTTTAGCGTACGCAACGAGTGATTCCACCGGAGCATTAACCCCTTCAAGGGCACGATAGAGCAAGTCTTCGGCGTCAATCGTTTCCTTCGTCATATCTACTAAGAGGGCGGTTAAGATTCCAAGGGCCCCACCTAAGAGGAGGGCGACCGCTAAGATGAGGGTTTTATTCGTGCCTTTGGAGGAACTGGGCTTTAAGGAAAGGGTTTCAAGCGGGGTGACTGCGTGGGTGAGGGTTGAGAGTTGGTAGTTAACGATGTCAATAGAACGCTTTACCGTATTAAGGTTGGTAAGGGCGCTTATGAGCTGTTGGGTGTTCATCTCTGAGGGGTTTTGCATCGTATCATAGAGGGCTTTAATCTCATTGTACTCCGCTTCAACGTTCTTAAACTCTTTTTGATAGCGCTCTAAATCAGCGGTGAGGCTCGTTGATACAACCCCTAAGAGACGCTCTTCAAAGGCGTCTACAAGGGAATCGAGGAAATCAACGGCAAACTCTTTATCCGAGTGATTGAAGGTAATTTCAACGAAGTTCGTGCTTTTTGTAGGGGTAACCTCAATGTTTTGGGAAATAGATTTAACAAGTTTCTCTGTATCTGTAGTGTATTGGGCGTAGATAGCTGGAAATTGGCGAAGGTTTAGTCCTTCTAAGGCGTTTATAATCGTCTTTGAGGTAGTCACGTATTCAAGCTCTTGGGTAAGGTCTTTTACTGGGACCCGGGCGTTCTTAAATTCAAAAGTAATTGAGCTGCCTGCGCTGTTGATGGGTGCTAGGAGGAAGGTTGGAATATCACTACCAAGGTTTTGAAGGCCTTCGACTTCTAATTTAACCGATGCTTCGTAGATTGGTGGGCGGCTTACGATGTAGATAAACCCGAGCCCTACAACGATTACTGTTACTAAAATGATCCAATTAATTCGACGGAAAAAAATCCTCATAAGTTCGGCTACACTGATGCCGTCATGCATTTCATCCAAGACTATGCTCCTCTCGTATTCACAAACCTAACGCTTATCATAAATAAGAATCATTCTTAATACAAGAGAATTGTGCTATTAGTGATTACCAGGTAGGAATATATAAGGTTTTTTTCAATATTGGGTCAAAAACTTGGTAACTTTGGATTGAGTAGACCTCAGTAAGGATTGGCTGACTAACTATATCCGAAGTAGGGCCACTAGCTACGATGTTGCCTTCTTTGAGGAAGATGATCCAGTCACTATACGCTTGGGCGAGGAGGAGGTCGTGAAGGACGGCGATGACCGTATACCCGTTTTGGACGAGTTCCCTCAATAGGTGCATTACACTCCGTTGGTGGGCGATGTCTAAGTGATTCACCGGCTCATCAAGCAGGAGGATTCGCCCATCTTGGGCGAGAGCGCGGGCTAAGAGGGTGCGCTGGAGCTCTCCCCCTGAAAGATGTGTCACCAACGTATCTTTGAGGTGAAGAATCGAGCACGTCTTCATCGCACTATATATTCGCTCTTGATCATCCGCTTGCGGGTTTGCATACCGGCCCATCGATACCGTCTCTTCAACGGTGAAGGAGAAATCAAGGGAGCCATTTTGTGGAACAAAGCCAATTTTCTGTGCCAGATGGTTCTGCTTTAAGGAGGTAAGATCTACTCGATCAACGAGGATCGTGCCTCCTTGGGGTTTAAGCTGCTTGTATAAAAACTTTAATAGACTTGTTTTTCCACTTCCATTGGGCCCGGCGAGGGCGATGAACTTTCCTTGGGGGAAGGAGAGACTTATCTCGTCAAAGAGGGCGTTTGTATCGTAGCCTCCACTGAGGCTAGTAATTTCAATTGCGTTAGCCAAAACGGTACCTCCCTTTTAAGATGAGCGTAAGGAAGAGGGGAACTCCGAGTAAGCTGGTGATCACCCCAACGGGTAACTCCCCGGCGGGGAGAAGAATCCGCGCTAAGGTGTCACTGAAGAGAAGAAGAAGAGCACCAAATAATGCAGTGGGTAAAAGAAGGCGTTTGTGCTTTGCCCCTAAGATAAGGCGGGTGATGTGGGGAGCCATGAGGCCAATGAAGCCGATCACTCCAAAGAAGGCGACGCACAAGGCGGTGGCAAAGGATGAGATGATGAGAAGACGGTAGCGCACGGTTTCAACAGCTAAGCCACTCGAGCGCGCCGATCCTTCATCAAGAAGCAATAAATCGAGGTTTTTATTATTCAGGTGAAGGAAGAGAAAGAGGAAGAGGGCAACGAGTGTAACGATGATCACTTGGGCCCACGTGGCGGTTGAGAAAGAGCCGAGTGACCACGAGAGGATTCGTTGATACTGCTCGCGATTTAAAAAGAGTAAGAGCGTCATCGCCGCTGAAAGGATGTAGTTTGCCGCAACTCCGCTTAAGAGAAGGACGGTGTTACTTGAACGCTTTCGACTTGCAAGGGCGAGGATAAAGAGTGTTGTTCCGAGTGCCCCACCAAGGGCCGAGGAGGGAAGGCCTACTCTTGTGGCAAAGCCAAAGTAGATCGCTAAGGCTACACCAAAGGAGGAGCCACTGCTTACCCCAAGGATGAAGGGATCGGCCATCGGATTTCTAAGGACTGCTTGGTAGGAGAGGCCGCTAAGGGCCAAAATTGCCCCAGCGAAGAGCGAAGCGATAATCCGTACTAAGCGTAGGTTAATAATGATATACCGCTGAGACGCTGAGGGGTTTTGGCCAGTGAGTACTTTGAGGGTACTCACCAGACCAATTGAGGATGAGCCGACCGTCAGAGCAAAGAGCGCAACGGTGATGATTGCTAAGAGTAAAACCCAAGCAAGGTTTCGTTTCATACTAGCGACCTTGGTCGATCAACGAAAAGAGCATTCCAAGGGCTAAGGCACTTCTGGGGCCTTGGCGGGTGATCACATCCGCATCAAAGCTAAGAACCTTCCCACGTAAGTCGCTGTACGGCTTTGTTGTGCTAAACTCGTAGATCGTCTCCTCTTCAGTTTCGCCCCAGCGAGGAGAGAGAAGAATCAGCTCAGGATCTTTTTCAACGAGAAGTTCTTTGGAGTACGTCCAGTACAGTCCATCACTGGCGACGTTGATCCCTCCAGCTTTTTCAATCATCTCATGAAGGAAGGTGTCCTTTGTGGCAGCGGAGTCAAACGAGCCGAAATCAAGGGCCATGTAGACGCGGACTTTTGAAAGCAGCTCTGCTTGCTTTTCAATAGTAGCGACATCTTTTTTCATTGAAGCAACGAGTGAAGCTGCTTCACCTTCTTTGTGAATTGCCCCACCAATTTGCTCTATTAAATCGTAGGTCCCTTCAAAGGTTTCTTGAGCTGTAATTGAAATTACTTCAATATTGGCTTTCTCTATTGCCGCGAGTAGCTCATCAGGAACGAACGCGGATGAGATAACTACCGTCGGCTCAAGGGAAAGAATCATCTCCAGTGATGGGCTATAGAGGGTTCCCACTGAAGGAAGCGCCTCTGCTTCAAGGGGGAAGTTACAGTAATCACTTCGGCCAACAAGGAGATCACCTCCACCGAGGGCGTAGATTGTTTCCGTTACGTTTGGCGAAAGGGAAACAATTCTCATCGTCTCTTGTTTCTCACTGATACCACGGCCAACGATTGGCGATATGATGATGGCAAGGATCATCAAACTGAAAAAGAGGGTTTTTTGTAATTGACGTTTCATGACGCCCCTTTATACGGGCATGAGACATGCCTTGGCCTATACTCCGTAGGCCGGCGGATATTATCTGGATCAGGTCTCCTGGCTTAGGCGTGTACCAGAATCGACGACTTCCCACTTGCGCAGTGTCCTTATGTCGATTCCCAAACCTCTACAGTGGCGGGACCGCAGGGGCATTTGACCCCTTTCCCTTGTTCCAGACACCCTATCGTACCAAAGGTTCGCTTTCTCTTTCAAGCGTTGACCAACTCAAAACCCTATACTACTATCGGTTTGATGAAGTACCAGAACGTGACGATTTATACTGATGGTGGATGTATTGGGAACCCCGGAGTAGGGGCTTGGGCGTACGTCCTTGAAGCCGATGGAATCTTTGAAAAAGAGAGCAGCGGCTACCACGCCGATACGACGAACAATAAAATGGAGCTCACTGCGGTCATTGAAGCTTTAAAAGCGGTCAAAGAGCTTGGTGCCAAACAGATCACCCTCTTTACTGATAGTCAGTACGTAAAGAATGGCATCACCGTCTGGATTACCAATTGGAAGAAAAACGGGTGGAAGACTGCAAATAAAGCCCCAGTAAAAAATAAAGAGTATTGGATTGAACTTGATGCTTTGAAAGAGCAACTTCCCGTCACCTTTAGCTGGGTAAAAGGCCACGCTGGAATTCCTGGGAACGAGCGGTGCGATTACCTAGTTGGTGTAGCGATCGAGGCGCATCGATGAAGAAGACCTCCTTGTGGCAAATCTACGCCACGTTCTTTAAAATTGGTGGATTAACGTTTGGAGGGGGGTATGCAATGCTCCCTCTTCTTCAGCAAGAGGTCGTCCACACCCACCATTGGGCGAGTGAAGAAGAGCTCTTAGATATCTATGCGATCGGGCAAGTCACCCCGGGTATTATTGCGGTAAATACCGCTACGATGATCGGCTACCGTCAACGTGGTGTTTTAGGAGCAATTCTTGCAACACTGGGTGAAATTACCCCGAGTATCCTGATCATCACAACCTTAGCAACGATTCTTCTCACCTTTAAAGATAACAACCACCTTCAAAACGCCTTTGGAGGTGTTCGAATCGCCGTTTGTGCTACCCTCACTGTTTCAATTATTCGGTTGATGAAGAAAGCCCTAATCGACGTGCCAACGATTCTTTTTTATCTTGTTGTTGTAGGAGCGACGTTTTTCTTTGCACTCTCGCCAATTATCGTCGTCATCGCAGCAATTGTCTTTGGTATTGGTATACAGAACTCTAAAGAAAAGAGGAAGAAGGTATGATCTATCTCACCCTTTTTTATGAGTTCTTTAAAATTGGTCTCTTTTCAATTGGTGGTGGCTTAGCGACGTTACCATTTTTATACCAGCTTGCGGAGAATCGACCCCAGTGGCTCTCCCCTCAAATGATCGCTGATATGATTGCGATCAGTGAATCGACTCCCGGGCCAATTGGAATCAACATGGCCACGTACGCCGGCTTCCAAGTTGCAGGGGTAGGTGGCGGTATTATTGCCACCCTAGGCGAAATTGCCCCTTCGTTGATCATTATCATCATTATCGCCCGCTTCTTAGCGGAGTTTGATAAAAACCCAATCGTTAAAAACGCCTTCTATGGCTTAAGGGCGGCAGTGGTAGGCCTTATCACCTTCGCCCTTCTAAGGCTTTTGAGTGTGACGCTCATCACCAATGGTTCAATCGAGTTAGTATCAGGGGCCATCTACCTTGTCCTTATCGCGTTCGTTCTCTTCTTTAAACGTGTTCACCCAATTATCTGGATTGCCCTTGGAGCAATTATTGGCTTGGTGGTGGGCCTTCCTTCGTAAGGTAGAAGAGAATCCGGGTGTAATACGAGTCAGGTTCGAGCTTCGAGAGTGCCCGAAATGCGGCAATTGACTGCGGCTCGATTCTTAAAATTGCCTCACTGAGAAAGCGTATTTCTTCAGTAAGATTAGCTGATTCTGCTTCTTCCAAGAGGCGGTAGAGGAAGGCAGTATCCCCAGGGTTTAACGCAATTATTCGCTTGTATGTCTCAATTGCAGCTTCAAACTGCTCCTCTTCTACCTGAGCCTTTGCTTTGAGAGTAAGAAACTCTAAGTGGAAAGGAAAGAGGGCAAACGCCTCTTCGCTCTCCACTTAGAGTTTCTTACTCTCAAAGCAAAGG
>JBBADN010000038.1:0-9098 GCA_041656455.1 Sphaerochaeta sp.
GATGGTTACTGGCTGGCTCGTCTCTTACTTCTTTAAGACCCTCGGTGGGACGTTTGTTGGCCTTGATGCTAATGGCGTTGCTGGGGCGTTTGGCGGAATGCTGAGCCAACCAGGAAATATGATCGCTTGGACGATCTTAGCGATTATCCTCGGAATGGTCCCTGTGGGAATCGGCCTACAGAAAGGCGTTGAGCAGATCACCAAGTACATGATGATCGGTCTCTTGCTTCTGTTAATTGTCTTAGCAGGAAACTCAATGACTTTAAAGGGTGGAAGTGAAGGTCTTAAGTTCTACTTCATCCCGAACTTCGCCCGCATGGCTGAAGCTGGGATTGGAAACGCCATCTACGCGGCGATGAACCAAGCGTTCTTTACCCTCAGCCTTGGAATTGGATCGATTTCAATCTTTGGTTCGTACACCTCTGATAAACACCGCCTCACCGGTGAAGCACTTCGGATCGTTGGCTTAGACACCTTCGTCGCTATCCTCGCTGGCTTAATTATCTTCCCCGCTGCCTTTGCCTTCAACGTCGAAGCGGATGCTGGTCCTTCCTTGATCTTCATCACCCTTCCAAACATTTTCAATCAGATGAGTTTAGGCCGCTTCTGGGGCTCGCTCTTCTTCCTCTTTATGAGCTTTGCCGCCCTTTCAACGTTAATCGCCGTCTTTGAAAACATCATCAGTTACTGGATTGACGTCCACGGTGTTTCTAGGAGGAAAGCTGCAATCTTCAATGGCCTGGGTATCGTCATCATCAGCTTACCGGCGATCCTGGGCTTTAACGTTTGGGAAAACTTCGCTCCTTTAGGAGCTGGTACCGTCGTTCTGGACTTAGAGGACTTTATCATTAGCTCGAACATTCTCCCAATCGGTTCATTGATCTTTGCAATCTACACGAGTTGGAAGTTTGGTTGGGGTTGGGATAACTTCGTCGCTGAAGCGGATAAAGGAACTCAAGGAGCGAAATACCCGGTGGCCTTTAAGATGTATTTCAAGTACGTCCTCCCTGTCATTGTCTTCGGCCTTCTGATCTTAGGATACGTCGATATCTTCGGCGCTTGACTATAACGGGTTGTCCGTCTACACTTTTAACGCTTTAGAGTAAGCAATATTGGAGGATATGTGGCTAAAGAAGAAGCAATAGAAGTTGAAGGAATCGTGCGCGAAGCACTGCCGAATACGATGTTCCGCGTTGAACTGCAGAACAATCATATTATCCTTGCTCACCTTTCGGGCAAAATGCGCAAGCACTACATCCGAATCGTCCCTGGGGACTCTGTTCGGGTTGCCCTCTCTCCGTACGATTTAACGAAAGGTCGGATTATTTACCGCGAACGATAAACAGACAACAGATACATGACGGCTGGAATTCACTCCAGCCGTTTTTCATCGTTTAAGAATGACCCAAATAACCCCACTACCGCCGTAGCGCGCTGGGGGAATAAAGAACTCGCTCACAAAGGAGCTGAGGCGAAGAATCCGTTCAACCTCTTCCTTAATTAAAGAATACCCCACCTCATTGTGCAGACCTTTACCGACGATGAAGGCAATCTTTCGGAGCCTATGTTCCTTCGCTGAGTGAAGGAAACGCTTAGCTTCCACCTCAGCTTCAGCGACGGTCATCCCGTGAAGATCGAGAGTCGCTTCAGGAATCTGCGAGCGGAGTTCACTGAGCGTTGGCTCATTGACCTTCTTTTTCTTCCCCTTCTCTTTTACCGCCTGCTTCAGCGCCTTCTCCTCGTCGCTTTGTTCGTTCCACTTCTGGTACGTATCGGCAAATGACCACGTAGCCGCACTCTTCTTCGATTCACCAAGCGCTTCTTCTACTTCAACACTGGCGATGAGCTTGCGGGGTCTTGGTTTCTTCTTTGGTTCACTCTTCTTTGGAGGGGCCTTTGGTTGCTGTTTGCCCTCAAAGTTAGCGAGTAATTCGCCAAAGTCTTTTGTTGGGGTGTACGGGGCGCTTTTCTTCACTACCTCAGCGGGTGCTTTCTTCGGCTTCTTCCCCTTGTTCTCCCACTGATCAAGGATCTCTCCAAAGGATTGCTCAAAGGAGACGGGCTTTGAGCGCTTCATCCGCTTACTCACCCCATCTAACGTCCCACTCTTCTCCCACGACTCAAGGATATCCCCAAAATTAGCACTCGGGTCGTAGCCTTGCACAATCGTCTTATTCCGAGGAGAAGGACTCTCGCTTTGAGAGTCCTTTTTTGGTGAGCCTGGTTGTTTTTTCTTTGCCATTACACTTCCCGAACGTCGATGAGCTGCGTCACAAAGGGCTTGATGATCTCCACTACTTGGCTCATCGGTGCGCCTTGGACTTTTACGGTACAGATTGCGTTCGTTGGATCGGTGCCCATGAAGGTACCAAAGGTAATGATATCAATTCCATTTTCACTGAGCGCTTGGCTGATCTTAGCGATCGTTCCTGGTTTATCTTCAACAAGGAAAGAAACTCGAACGCCAAAGTGGCGAGCGCCGAAGAGCTCTAAGAGGATTTTAAACATATCACTCTTGGTGACGATTCCAATGAGTTTATCATCTTCCATCACAGGAAGGCTTGAAAGGTCTTGATCGACCATCAGCCGTGCGGCTTCTTCAACCGTCGTATTCTTGGTGATCGTCACCACGTTCTTACTCATCAGCTTCTTCACCGTGAGTTTGCTTAAGAGATACGCCATCTCGTGAATCGAGAGGCTACTCATCGGTGATGGGGTTGCATAGAGAATATCCTTCTCGGTAATAATCCCCACAAGCTTTTTATCTTTATCCAAGACTGGCAGCCGATGAACCTTCTCCTGCTTCATCAACGCCGATGCTTCGGAGATCGACATATCCGGTGTAGCTACAACCGGAACACGGGACATTCTTCGTTCAATAATCATATCGGCTCTCCTTCCTCCACATATATGGTACATGAGCTTGCGCTCAAATTCTACTCTATTCCCCGAGATACGCCTTACGAACCTTCTCATCTTCCAATAAATGGGCTGAGGCGTCGTGCAGGACGATCCGGCCATTTTCCATCACATACCCCTCTTTGGAGGCGCGCAGAGCCATGCGGGCGTTTTGTTCAACTAAGAAAACCGTCACCCCATCTTGCTTGTTAATCACATCAATCTTCTCAAAGATGTCGGCAACTACTAAGGGGGCCAGACCAAGGCCGGGCTCATCCAGTAAAATCATCCTAGGCCCACTCATCAGCGCCCGGGCGATCGCCATCATCTGCTGCTCGCCACCCGAGAGGGAGCGTGTCTTTTGCTTTTTTCGCGCCCCAAGGATTGGAAAGAAGTCGTACATCGCCTCTTTGCGCTCAGCGATGAGTGCATCATCGCGCACGAGAAAGGCGCCCATGTCTAGGTTCTCTTCCACCGTCATGTCGGCAAAGACGCGTCGGCCTTCAGGAACAAGGGCGATCCCGCGGGCAGCAATTAAGTCAGTGGTGAGGTGGCGGCCTTTATTTGCCGTGCAGATCTCTTCGCCATCGAAGGTAATCGTCCCCTCGGTTAACGGCTCTTGGCCAACAATCGCTTTTAACAGGGAGGATTTACCCGCCCCGTTCGCTCCAATTAAGCAGACGATATCGCCTTCATTGACTTTCATCGTCACTTCTTTAAGGGCGCGAATATTTCCATAGCTGACACAGATGTGATCAATGGTTAGTAGTTCTTTCATCATTCATCCTTTCCGAGATACGCTTCAATGACCAAGGGGTTATTCTTAATCTCCTGGGGAGTACCTTGGGCGAGCTTCTGGCCGTAGTTCAGAACAGTAATTGAATCACAGATGTTCATTACCAACTTCATATCGTGTTCGATGAGTACAACGGTGATGCCTAAATCCCGAATCTTGCGGATGATGGTCATGAGGTGTTCGGTTTCATGGGGGTTCATCCCCGCCGCTGGCTCATCGAGGAAGAGGAGCGTCGGATCGGTGGCTAAGGCGCGGGCGATTTCAAGTTCCCGCTGCTTGCCGTACGGCAGGTTTTTTGCCAGCTCGCTGCGGCTCTGATACATATCAAAGAAGTCGAGCCACTCTAACGCCTTCTCATAGATTGCGTTCTCCTCTTCTTTGAGGTAGAAGTAACTCTTTAGCGCGTTTAAGAAGCGCCCTTTTGAATCGTGAGCTCCAGTTTTAAAGTGGCGCCCGATCATCACGTTCTCAGCAACGGTGAGGTCACGGAAGAGGCGAATATTTTGGAACGTTCGAGCGATTCCAAGACGGCAAATTTTATAGGCCGCGGTGCCGGTAATATCTTTACCGTTGAAGCGAACTGTACCACTGGAGGGCACATCGAGGCCCGTCATATTATTAAAAAGGGTCGTCTTTCCCGCTCCGTTAGGTCCGATGAGGCCGGTGATAAGGCCACCTTCAACATCGAAGTCAACGTTATTAACGGCAATGACACCACCGTAGGCGCGCGTCAGTCGTTCTGTTTCTAGAATCGTCATCACTTGCCTCCTTCTTCATTGCCATAGCGAATCTCTTCCCGCCCAAGTAAGCCTTGAGGGCGCCAGATCATCATGACGACTAGGATGAGGCCAAAGAGGATCTGCTTAAACTGTGGGGGGATGACACTTGTAAGGCCGGTAAGCTGCGGGAAGTAGCTGATCAGCTGAATGATAAACGCCCCTAAGATCGACGCTTTGAAGTTTCCCATCCCACCGAGGACGACCATACAAAGAACCATCACAGAGACCATGAACGTGTACGTACCGGGGGTAACACTGAGGGTAAAGACCGCCTGCAGACTACCAGCGACTCCGGCAACTGCTGCTCCGAGGATGAAGGCGTAGACTTTATACTTAGTGATGTTGATCCCCATCGCTTCAGCGGCGATTTCATCTTCGCGAATTGCTGCTAAGGCGCGACCCATCCGCGAACGAGCGAGGCGCTGAAAGAGGACGTACGCGACTGCAACAAAAGCGATGACCATCACTAAGAACGCGTACTTCGTGTACGGATTGATCACAAACCCAAAGATCTTTGGCATTGGGATCTTTTGAATTCCCATCGGCCCCCGGGTAAGGCTATCCCAGTTGTTTAAGACGTTTCGAACGATCTCTCCAAAGCCCAAGGTGGCGATCGCCAAGTAGTCCCCTTTGAGGCGGAGCGTTGGCAGACCGATGAGCAACCCGCAGAGCGCACTAAAAAACGCAGCTGCGGGGAGCGTTGCCCAGAAGGAAAATCCATAGCGGGTTGATAAAATCGCCGTAGCGTAGGAACCGATGGCGAAGAAGCCCGCCTGGGTAAGACTGAGCATCCCACCGTAGCCGGTGATGACGTTCTGCCCCAGAGCCATGAGGGCGTAAATTCCCGAATAAATTAAAATCAATAAAAAGAAGTTTAGCATATCACACCTTCTCCTTTTCCGCTTTGCCCAAGAGGCCTGCGGGCTTCACTAAGAGAATGATGATTAAGACGCCGAAGGCAATCGTGTCCTTCAGCCCACTGGGAATTCCAAAGATGGCAACCCCGAAGGTTTCTAAGATTCCCAGTAAAATTCCCCCAACCATCGCTCCGGTGATATTTCCAATCCCTCCAACAACGGCAGCGACGAACGCCTTTAGACCCGTCATCGTTCCCATCGTCGCATAGACTTTAAAGTCGAGGGCGATGAGGATTCCACCAACGGCGGCGAGGGCACTGCCAATAGCGAACGTTAAGCTGATAACGCGGTCGACGTTGATTCCCATTAACATCGCAGTTTGCTGATCAAGACTCGTCGCCCGCATCGCTTTACCCATTCGGGTCTTATCGATGAAGAGTTTGAGGATGATCATCATTATGACTGAAACGGAGAGAATTAAGACTTGGTGCGGAGTAATAACCACCCCGCCGAGAAGAAAGGGGGTGTTATCAAAGGGGTAGTGAAATTTCTTACTGTTGGTGCCAAACGCCCACGCAGCGGAGTTGGAGAGAATAAACGATACTCCGATTGCACTTAACAGCGGGGCAAGCCGGGTCGCTTTGCGCAGTGGCTTATACGCTACCCGTTCAATCGACATTCCTAGTAAGGCGCTGATCGCCATCGAAGCGAGCATCGCAATGAAAAACGCGGCTAAGACCCACGGTCCTAAAGGGGCGTTCCCCCGAAGGGCGTTATAGATGAAGAGCCCCGCGTAGGAGCCAACCATCAAAACATCGCCGTGGGCAAAGTTAATAAATTTTAGAATGCCGTAGACCATGGTGTATCCAAGGGCGATGAGCGCATAGATACCCCCAAGGGTTAGGCCATTCATTAGGTGTTGGAAAAATTCAGCAATTCCCACGATATCTCTCCTTAAATCACGAGAACTGGGTTGACAGTACCACAAAAGAGCCGGTGTTCTCAACACCGGCCCGTCTATTAAATGGTGTTTACCGACCTCAGTTAACCTGGGTTAGTACTCCATCGACAACAGTGAAGGTACCAATGTACTCAGGAGTCGTGCCGTTTACACGGTAGAGGCCTTGGTACGCTACGAGATCGCCGTTTTCTGCAAAGTTAACGGTTCCCGTAACACCTTGGTAATCCTTCGTCGCAGCAACTGCATCACGAACTGCCTTGCGGTCGAACTTACCAGTTGCTTTGTAGACTTTATCCATTGCGTTGAGGAGGATGTTTGCTCCGTCAAAGGCGTTAGTTGCGAAGGAGTCAGGGCTGACGCCAAACTTCGCTTCGTAATCGCTCTTGAACTTGGAATACGCTTGGCTCTCAGCAACTTGGGCAGGTCCAACGTAGACAACGCCGTCGGTGAAGTCACCAGCGAGGTTATAGATGTCAGGGTTGGAGAAGCCGTCACAGGAGACGAACGGAATCGTGATGCCTAACTGAGCTGCTTGCTCAAGGATTTGAGCCATTTCAGCGGTGTAGTTAGGAATGTAGATCGCCTGAGGGTTCGCACTGCGAATCTTGGTGAGCTGGGTTTTGAAGTCCTTGTCTCCAACTTGGAACGCTTCGCTGATAATCATCTTACCACCAGCTTCCTCAAAGGAGGCGGTCATCCCTTCAAAGAGACCTTGGCTGTAGTCGTTCTTCGCATAGAGAACACCGATTGTGCGGTAGCCGAGCTTCTCGTAGAAGTAGTGGCCCGCAACTTCGCCCTGAAGACCATCAGAGACAACCGTTCTAAAGACGTAGTCACCGATTGCGGTGATGTCAGCGTGAGTTGCTGAGGGGCTGAGCATGACGACTCCTTCATTCTGAACACGCTCACCAACGGCAAAAGCTACTCCAGTGAAGACAGGACCAATAAGGCCGGAGATCTTATCAGAGGAAGAGAGCTTCTCAATGGCGGAAAGACCCTTCTCAGGTACTCCTTCGGAGTCTTCAGTAACGAGCGTTACTTTAAGCTTGCCATCAATGCCGCCTTTGGCGTTGAATTGCTCAACAGCTAGAATGACGGAGTTGTTACATAAAATACCATAGTTAGCATTATCACCGGTCATTGGGCCGATGAATCCGATCTTCGGGCTCGTCTCGCCGCTTCCACCTGCAAAGAGAGAAGCTGTGATCAATGCGACAAGCGCCAGGGTGACCAATACTCTTTTCTTCATCTTTAGTACCTCCATACGTGCCTAAATCATGTCAAACGAAATATTTCTTTGGTTATACAATAATGCGTATATTTATTCAACATTCAAACATCGAATATGACGAGAATCCTAAAAGAAGGGTAAAATACCCGCTAAAAGGGTAGATATCTCCTACTAGACCAACGACCTACAAGCTGTGGTATACTCCACTGAATCGCAGAAAGAGGAGGCTTACATGGCCAAAAAGAGTTCACTATTTGAAGAATTCAAAGTCTTTATCTCCCGAGGTAACGTCATGGATATGGCGGTTGGTATCATTATCGGTACTGCCTTTACCGCAATTGTTACCTCCTTAGTCAATGACATCCTGATGCCCTTTATTGGCTTAATCATCGGTGGTATAAACTTCTCTGATTTAAAAATCATCATCACCGAAGCGAGTGGGGATGTTGCTGAGGTTGCGATTACGTACGGTCGGTTCATTCAAAAGATCATCGATTTCTTAATCATCGCCTTCGTCGTCTTCATGATCATTCGAATCATCAACACTTTCCACGAAAAGCTTGCGAAGAAAGAGGAAGCTGCCCCTGTGGTCGAAAAAGCTCCTCCTGCCCCCGCTGAAGACATCGTTCTCTTAACGCAGATTCGGGATTTACTCGCCCAGAAATAACACCAGCGATACATAGAACACTCACCGTTGAAAGGACCCCATTCTGGGGCCCTTTTGAGTGAGAAGTAAGAAGATCAATAACCTTTTAGGAGACATACATGAACAACATTGCTAACCCTGCGCCCTTAGGCCTCCTTGGCTTTGGAATGACGACGCTCTTATTGAATTTGCACAATGCATCGCTCATTCCCCTTTCGATCGTCATCGTCGCGATGGGCTTCGCCTTAGGCGGAGCGGCTCAGATCATCGCCGGAATCATGGAGTTTAAGAAGAATAACCTCTTTGGGGCGACGGCGTTCACCGCCTACGGCTTCTTCTGGTGGTCGCTAATCCTTATTTGGATTAATCCATTTTCGGCAATTTCCGACGCTGATGCTCTCAGTATGGGGTTCTATTTACTCATATGGGGTATCTTCACCCTCTTAATGTTCATTGGAACGTGGAAGCACAACCGTGCCCTTCAAGTTGTCTTTGGAACCCTCACCCTTCTCTTCTTCCTGTTAGCTGTTGGGGATTTCACCCAGAATGGGACGATTACGATCATCGCTGGATGGGTGGGGATTCTCTGTGGCAGTGCAGCAATCTATGCGAGCTTGGCTCAGGTACTTAACAATGAATTTGACCGAATTGTTCTTCCCCTGTAACCTTGCACAGCACGAATCAATTCAGTACTATCTGAGCTACCACCCTCCTGTAGCTCAGCTGGATAGAGCACTTCCCTCCTAAGGAAGGGGTCGTGCGTTCGAATCGCGCCAGGGGGAATACGGCTACCAATCGGTAGCCTTTTTTTCATTAAATGAGTAAGGCTGCGAGGACTAAGAGGGGAATAGCGATAATCGCTGAGTAAAAGATAAAGAGCTGCTTGCGCTTTTGGATGAGCTTATCAACGGTAAGGCGACTACGTTCTTT
>JBBADN010000039.1:0-8950 GCA_041656455.1 Sphaerochaeta sp.
AACATCACTTTGTAGTTACTCCATCCAATAAAGCGTGGTGGAGCGATAATCGCGTAGTGGGTAAAGGATAAATAGAGGGAGTAGATCATTGGGTAGACAGTTAAGGCAAAAAACCCGATAAGCCAAGGCAGTAGAAAGGCGTAGGAAGAGAAGTTGTTTAATACAGTACGCTGAGATCGGGTCATTGAGAAATCTCCATTAATTACTCGGTGTAATCACCAAGGCCACTGTCGTTCGGTCTAATCTTTTCCTTCTTATTGTGTACCATCTTTGAAGCAGTGTTCCATGTATCTTCTTGGTGAACCATATGTTTTATTGACATCAAGAAAGCAAGATTATTTATAAATATCGCTTTAAGTACGTAATCTTCCCATCATCGCGGTTCATTATCTATTTTTAGTTAGCCAAAGCCCTCGGTAATGAGGACATGCATACGTTTATTGCATATCTAATCATTGCCTATGCACCATTGGCGGGTGATCCTCTATGCTTTTCCCTTGATTCGTGGTTAAATGGGCAGTAAGCTTCATGGTATCGAATACTGAATACCCAAGCGATAAGGAGACACGTAATGAAAAAATTTCTAGTGATTACTCTATCGGTCTTGCTTATTGGAACCCTCTTCATCTCCTGTGGTGGGAAAAAAGAGGCTCCGAAGGCAGAGACGCCCGTAGCAGCAGCACCTGCTACAGTGGCAACGGCAGAGGCCCCGAAGGCGACCGCCCCAGCTGTGAGTGAGGTTGTCTTTAGGATTACCAATGGTGCTGAGCCTGAGTCCCTTGACCCAGCTCTTGTCCAAGGTGTTCCTGAGCACCGCATCTACATGGCCCTCTTTGAAGGCCTCGTAGCAAACGATCCCAAAACGGGTAACGCTATTCCTGGCGTCGCCGAAAGCTGGGTAAGCAATGAAGATGGAACTCAGTGGACGTTCACCCTGCGCAAGAACGCAGTGTGGTCTGATGGCAAGCCCATCACTGCCCACGACGTCGTGTGGTCATGGCTACACATCCTCGATCCCGCAACCGGTGGCCCGTATGCGTGGTTCCCGGCGATGTTCCTCGTCGGTGCTGAAGAGTACAACAGTGGCTTAGCCCCAGCAAGCGCTGTTGGAATCCGCGCCCTTGATGACTACACCTTCCAGATGGATCTCTTAGGCCCCCTCCCGTACGCTATTGATGCGTTGACCCACTACAGCTTTGCAATCCTTCCTCAACACACCATTGAGAAGTACGGCTCAGCGTGGACCGATCCTGCAAACTTCGTTGGTAACGGACCGTTTGTCCTTGCTGAACGCGTTCCCCAGACCTCCGTTACTGCAACCAAGAGCCCGACGTATTGGGACAAGGATGCTGTAAAGTTGGATAAGGTTATCTTCTACTCCAGTGACTCGAACACCACGAACTACAACATGTACCTCAACGGTGACATCGACTGGGCAACCAACGTACCGACTGACCAGATTGCCGCTGCTGAGATGCGCGATGACTTCCACAAAGCACCGCAGCTTGCAACGTACTACTACGTCTTCCAGACGGAGAAAGCTCCGTTGGATAACCCCCTCGTACGGAAGGCGCTTAGCTATGCAGTTGACCGTGAAGCGTTGATCGAAGGTGTAACGAAGGCTGGACAGATTCCTGCTTGGGGTATCGTCCCTGAGATGGCTGGCTACCAAGCCCTTGAAATGCCGTTTGCCGACATGGATGAAGCGATTGAAAAAGCCCAGAAGATGCTTGCTCAGGCTGGATATCCCAACGGTGCTGGCTTCCCGACCGTTTCGGTCCTCTACAACACCGACGAAGGCCACAAGCAAATTGGTGAGTTCATCCAACAAGAGTGGAAGAACAACCTCGGCATCAACGTCGTTCTTGAAAACCAAGAGTGGGGAACCTACCTCAACAACCGTAACGTCGGTGATTTCCAAATCTCCCGCGCTGGTTGGGTTGGGGACTACCAAGACCCGAACACCTTCTTAGACATGTTCATCACCGGAACGGAGATGAACGGTGGTAAATACTCCAACGAGATTTACGACACCTTAATCAACGAAGCTGCTCGTGTTACGAACCCTGCTGACCGCTTTGGTGTTCTTAGGACCGCTGAAGACATCATGATTAACGAAGACCAGGCACTGATGAACCTCTACTACTACGTCACCTTGAACATGATCGACACGAACAAGTGGGGCGGCTGGTATGGGAACACGATGGACTACCACCCAGTTAAAGATATCTACCTCAAGTAGTTTCACCCAATCGAATGATTATCCCCCCGACAATTGTCGGGGGGTTTCTTTAAACTGGAAATTGTGGTGGTGATTCGCTATAGTGAACTAATGAAGATCTACGACTTACGAAGTGATACGATTACCAAGCCAACCCAACCGATGAGAGCGGCAATCGCCGCTGCTGTTGTTGGTGATGACGTCTACCGGGAAGACCCAACAACCACCGCCCTTGAGGCGCTGGGCTGTGAGCTCACTGGCAAAGAAGCCGCTCTATTGCTCACCTCAGGTTCAATGGGCAACCTCATCGCTCTCTACATCAACGGTGGACGGTCGAATGAAGTCCTTGTCTCCTCAAATAGCCACATCGTCCACCATGAAATTGGCTCCGCTGCCGCAATTGCCGGTGTCCTTCCAATTCAAATTGACGCTCCGAGAGGAATCCTTTCTCCAGATCTTCTCCGCGGAAAGGTCAAAGGCGGCTCGTATGATATGGCCACAACGACCCTCGTCAGTGTAGAGAATACGATTGGCGGGTATTGCTACCCCGTTGAAACCCTGAAAGGGATTCGTTCTTTTGCTGATGAACATGCGCTGAAGGTACACATGGATGGGGCACGAATCTTCAACGCCCACGTTGCTACCGGTGTGAGTGTAAAAGAGTACGCCTCCTACGCCGATACCATTACCTTCTGCCTCTCTAAGGGTCTTGGAGCTCCAATCGGTAGCGTTCTCTGTGGGAGTAAGGAGTTTATCCAAGAAGCGCTGAAAGTCCGCAAACTCCTAGGTGGTGGGATGCGCCAAAGTGGTATCATCGCCGCTGCAGGGCTCTACGCGTTGGAGAACAATATTTCACGCCTCGCTGATGACCACGCCCATGCGAAGATGATCGCCAGTGCCCTGGCTCAAACATCGTGGGCGGATGTCGATATCGAAGGGGTTCAAACGAACATCATCTTCTTTACCGTTAAGAACACTTCTGCATCTGCGATTGTCCATCAATTACAAGAGATTGGAATCCTCGCCAATACCGAAGGCGACGTTGTTCGGCTCGTCACAAACCTTGATATCTCAGCAGAAGATACCCAACATATCTGTACCCTTCTCGCTACCTTTACACCAAGGGGTGAATAATGAAGCACACAATTCTCTGCTTTAGTGGAACGGGAAATAGCTACTACGTTGCCTCCAAGCTCGCCGAAGGCCTTGATAACGCCCCAGTGGTGATGATCCCCGATCTCATGGAAAACCCCCAGCTTGAACTCACTGAAGCGGTAGGCTTCGTTTTTCCGACCCACTACTTCCTTCCACCGGTGATGATCGTTGAGTTTATCGAGCAGGTAATCCACCACTTTGATTGGTCAGCGGTTCAATACTGCTACGCGGTGACGACAAAGAACCTCACCGGTGGCTGGGCGCAAAAGATCGTCGAGATCCTCCTCCACAATCAAGGTATCGCCCTCGCCTACACCTCTTCGGTCCGCTTTGCTAATACGTACATCCCCCTCTTCACCGCCCCAAACATCCTGCAAATTGAGTTCTACTACAAGCACGCCGATAAAAAGATTGCAAAGATTATTCAAGAGCTTACCAGCGAGACAATTCGCCCTCCGTACCGACCACCCTTTACCCGTATGGTGATCGAAAACCACATGTCCAATCGCTTTGAAAAAACCCTCCGCTTCGCCGCTGACTCATTCCTTGTTACCAATGCGTGTGATGGGTGTGAGCTCTGCTACCGAATCTGCCCCAGTGGCACAATTACGATGGTTGATGAGAAGCCCACCTTTGGTCTTACGTGCACCAGCTGCCTAGCGTGTTACCACCGCTGCCCAAAAGAGGCGATCGTCTTTAATCGCCGAGTCTCTTCAGGGCACTATCCAAACGTTGAATCTAATTTTGATAAGGAGTATCGAGAGTGAACTTTGATAGTAGAATCGATCGCACTAAGACGTTGTCCGTCAAATGGAACCCTCAAGCGATTACTAATATTTGTAACAACCCCGAAGCAGAGCCGTTTTGGGTCGCTGATATGGACTTTACCGTTCCACCCAGTGTTCATGAAGAAGCAAAGCGCCTCGCTGAGCATGGGATTTTTGGCTACCCAGTAGCAACAGATCAGAAAGCGATCTTCACCACGTTTGCAAAGAAGCGGCACGCCATGGATCTAACGGACGGGGAGATTACGATCACCCAGGGGGTCCTCTCCTCGATCTCGCTGCTGATGGAACTCCTCAGTGAGGAAGGCGATGGGATTATCGTCCCTCTTCCCGCCTACCCGCCGTTTATGCGAATCATCAAGCTCTTTAATCGAACGCTTATTCCGTGGCCGATGATGTACAACGCAAGTGACCACTCCTTCAGCCTCGATTGGGATCACCTCGATACCATTATCGCCAAGGCGAAGCTTCTTATTTTCTGCTCCCCACACAACCCAACTGGGGTCGTCTTTAGTGAAGAAGAGATTAGGCGCCTTGTGACGGTGTGTAAGAAACACGATGTGCCAATCATCAGTGATGAGATCCACGCCGACCTCTCCTATAAACCCTTTGTCAGTGTTCACACCGTAGCAAAGAGCCTCGATGCCCGTGCTGTGACCGCAATGGCGCCCTCGAAGACGTTTAACATCGCCGGGGAGCACTACTCAGTCACCCTTTTTACCGATTCAGCATTAAAGAGTAGTTTTGAAAAGCGTCTTCTCCAGCTGTGGGTCACCCGCCCAGCAAGCTATATTACCGCCCTCGCCCGTTCGTGTTACACCGATGGACTGCCGTGGCTGAATGAGCTCATGGGGTACTTAGAAGGAAACGCTACGTTCATCACCGAGTACTTTGACCAACACCTCAGTGACCTCATCTTCCTTAAGCCTGATGCTTCCTTCATTGGTCTCATCGACGCTCAGGCGATTATGAAGCTCATTGAAGCAGATGCCGCGGCGAACCCCGAGCTCTACGACCCTGCAAAAAGCCCAGATGGGAGCATGCTCTCGCGCTTCCTGGGCCAACGAGCGAAAGTTGCGTGTAACGCTGGCTCGTGGTTTGGCGGCGAAGAGTACGGAAGCTTTGTTCGCTTTAACTTTGCCACCCAGCGCTCTCGGATCGAAGGGGCCCTCGATCGCATTAAAACAGCGATTAGATTCTTAGTGGAAACCTATCCCCAAGAGCCTGAGCAAGATGCGTGATGAAGGTGGAGTTTGGGTGTAAGAACCCATCATCAAATTGATCACGCAGTGAGAGCGTCACCCCATCGATGAGGGTGACGTTCTCATAGGTAACCGCCCTATCATTGAGAATCTCCCCCACCTCTTCAAAGCGTCCAAACGGCCGAACACTCGCGTGATCACCGCGATACAGCGGGGTGAGAACAATAATCGGTTGATGTGGGTAGAGGGAGCGAAGATTGGCAAAGAGTAACTCAGCATCCTTACGAAATTCCTCTTTATCCTCCCGAATCGACCAATCATTGGTTCCATAGCCAAGAAGGATGTAATCGACTTGGGAAGCAAGGGGGACGACCAGCTTGGGGTTTAATAACGAGCCTGCTAAACCTTGGTTGAGTACGTTCATCCCGAGGATTTGCCCCAATTGGCTACACAGTCCTTCACTGCTGTGATGAACCCCCACCCCTTGGATGATGGAGTCCCCCAGACAAAGAAGAGTCTCTTGATGAAATGGTATTGGCTCAAATGAGCCCTCGAGGGTAAAGCCCACTTCGTGGTGGTTGGGTAAGTGGATTGTAATCTCCTCACCTTCAGTGATGTGGGTAACCCCGCTTGTAAGAGGGTTGTGAAAGAGCATCCCATCGACGTCGATATCGAGACTCTCAGAAAGGTCGAGAGGACGCCCGTAGCGCTCAGCGAAGTTCAACTGCCCCTTCTTTGGTAAAAGGGAAGCACTAAAGCGCTGAAGGGTGAGGGTTACCTTTCCCCTCCGATACAACCGCAGTTGAACCGACGCACTACTTCTTCCCATCGCCTCATACAGGGCGTGTGCAGCTAACTGCCCCGTTACCGCGTTCGGGAACCTCCGGGCAAAGAAGAGACCATCTTTTTCTTCAACGCGGAGCGCGTTATGGACAAAATTGTTCATCTATTACCGTTCCTTACCGAAAAGGGTAAAGCAAATGCCAAAACGGTACAAGATTCATTGAATCTTGCTTTGCTTTTCCCCCATCCTTTGGTACGATTGGGATATGGACATTACGCAAATTCCCCTAATCGGGATGGGAACCTTTGGCTCGGATCACATCAACGCTGATGTGATGGCCGCTTCGGTGAAGGAAGCGTTGAACATCGGCTATCGGATGATCGACTGCGCCCGGGTGTACAACAACGAAAAAGAAATCGGCGAGGTGATCAAGGCGAGTAAGATTAGCCGCAGTGACCTTTGGCTTACGAGTAAGGTGTGGAACGACAGTCACGGCAAGAAGAACGTCATCGCCTCAGCCCAGGCGAGTATGGCTGATTTACAGAGTGACTACCTCGACCTCTTCTTAGTGCACTGGCCGTTTCCTAACCACCACCCACCCTTTGCTGATGTTGATGAACGCAACCCCAACGCCGTACCGTACATCCACGAACACTTCATGGACACGTGGAGTGGAATGGAAGAGCTTCAAAGAAGCGGGGCAGTTAGATACATTGGGGTGAGCAACATGAGCGAGGCGAAGCTGAACCTACTTCTTCGCGATTGCTCAATTCGGCCCGTAGCCGCTGAGCTTGAGCTACACCCAACCTTCAGTCAACCAAAGCTCCGCCAGTATTTAGAAGCCGAAGGAATTCTTCCCATCGGCTACAGTCCCCTTGGCAGTCCTAACCGCCCTGAGCGCGACCGCACCGAAGCGGATGTGGTGGATATGGCCCACCCAGCCGTTGTTGAGCTGGCAAAAAAACACGACGTTCATCCCGCTTCAATCTGCCTAAAATGGGCACGGGGAAATGGAATTATTCCTATTCCCCTCTCAACAAAAGTCCAAAACTTGCAATCGAATTTTGAGAGTGTCCACTCTGAGCCCTTAAGCCAAGAAGAGCTAGCCATGCTTGAGCACGTTGATTCAAACAACCGCTTGATCAAAGGCCAAGTCTTCCTCTGGGAAGGGGCAGACTCGTGGCATGATTTATGGGATGAAGATGGAATCATTAAAGGAGGCAATGCATGATGAAGGCAGCATATTTACCGGGGAACTCCACAGTCGAGTTTAAAGAAGTACCTATTCCCAAAGCCGGGCATGGTCAAGTCGTCGTGAAGACGAAAGCTTCCACAATCTGTGGCAGTGATATTCGAGCGATTTACCGCGAGCACCTCGGTAAAGGCCCTGAAGGGTACCAAAACGTCATCGCCGGGCACGAGCCGTGTGGGATTATCGTTGAAGAGGGAAAAGGGCTGCGCCGCTTTAAAAAAGGAGATCGGGTTATCGTCTACCACATCTCTGGCTGTGGGCTCTGTTACGACTGTCGCCAAGGCTACATGATTAGCTGCACCAGCGACCTGCGCGCCGCCTACGGCTGGCAGCGGGACGGTGGGATGGCTCCATACATCCTCTGTGATGAGAAAGACCTTGTTCTCCTCCCCGATGAACTGACGTACGCCGATGGCGCCCAAGTGGCGTGTGGCTTTGGTACAGTCTACGAGGCAATTGAAAAAGTCGGAGTCTCCGGCAATGACGCCGTTCTTGTTGTTGGTCTTGGCCCTGTTGGAATGGCGACGTTGATGCTCGCCAAAGCGATGGGGGCAACGAAGCTCATCGGAATTGAAACGAACGTTGAGCGGATTGAGCTGTGCAAGAAGCTCGGCATCCTTGATCACGCCTTTACCCCATCACCTACAGTAGTTGATGAAATTAAAGCCCTCACCGGCGGGCACGGCGTCGAGCGCGCTTTCGATTGCTCCGCCAACGATCAAGGTCGAGCTACTGCAGTACGAGCAACGCGCAAGTGGGGAAAGATCGCCTTTGTTGGCGAGGGCGGAAGTGTTACCTTCAACCCCAGTGCGGACATGCTCCACGACCAAAAAACAATCTACGGCAGCTGGGTCACGTCAATCTGGAAGATGGAGGATTTAGTGGAGCACCTCGTTCGATGGAACATCCACCCCGAAGATCTCATCACCCACCGCTTTAGCCTCGATGACGCTGATAAAGCGTACGAATTGATGGCAAGCGGCAAGTGCGGCAAGGTGTGTGTCTGCTTCGATGAAGAGCTGAAATAACACTAGAGCGAATCGCTGAAGAGGGTGAATCATCACTCTCTTTTTTATTTCTGTGGTACGATACCTACCAAAGGAACGGTTGCATGAGTCGAGTACTTGGTGTTGATTTTGGGACGGCGAGTGTCCGATCCCTTGTTGTTGATACTTCGGATGGAACTATTGTTGGTCTTGGTGAATACACCTATACAAAAACTCCCTCTTACTCCGATGCCACTATGGCTCGCCACCACGTTGATGATTACCTCACCGGCTTGGAAGTTTCTATTAAGAGAGCACTCGCTGACCTTGATCCTTCAACGATTGTTGGCCTGGGTCTTGGATCAACGGGCTCAACGATCCTCCCCGTCTTAGAAGATGGAACACCGCTTTTACACCTGCCAGAGTTTAGCACAAACCCCAACGCCCACATCTGGCTGTGGAAGGACCACACTCCAACTGCCGAAGGTGAGTTTATCACCGAGGTAATTACATCGCTCTACCCCCACTACCTCAATCGCATTGGTGGAACATACTCAACTGAGTG
>JBBADN010000040.1:0-8700 GCA_041656455.1 Sphaerochaeta sp.
AAAGAACGTTGCCGCTTCTAAGGCGCGCACCATCCCCTGTTCATTCGCGATTCCTTTTCCAGCGATATCAAACGCCGTTCCATGATCAACACTACTGCGGAAGAACGGCAGCCCCCACGTGATGGAAATCGTGTTATCAAAGTCATACGTCTTTGCGGCAATGTGGCCTTGGTCGTGGTAGAGGCTAATGACGGCGCGGTAGTGGCCAACCTTTGCTTGGTGGAAGACTGAGTCCGCCCCAATAGGGCCCACTACATCCACACCGTGGCGCTTCGCTTCCTCGATGGCAGGAATCACATCACTAATCTCTTCAGTGCCGAAGAGCCCCCCGTCCCCACAGTGGGGGTTAAGCCCAGCAACAGCGAGGGGCAGCGATGGATCAAAGTACCCCGGATGCTCCCGAGTTATCTGATCACTTGTGATAATAGTTTCTAACAGTCGCTCTTTAGTGACAGCGTTCGTCGCCGCAGCGAGGGAAAGGTGGCGAGTATGGAAGAAAATCTTTAATTTGTGGGTATCAAACATCGTCGTGGGTCGAGTGCTCTTACTCAAGGTAGCTAAGATTTCCGTATACCCAATCTCGTTGATACCAGCCGCTTTTAATGCTTCTTTATGCAGCGGTGGAGTAACAATCGCCGAGGCAAGACCGTCTTCGATTAATGACACGGCCATTCGAACGGACTCGTACGCCCCCCGGCCACACTGTGCTTGGATACGCCCGTAGGCAAACGTCGAGCGATCAATTAAGTCCATGTGGTAAAGGATGGATGTAAGATGCTCAGCTTGAGCTTCTTTAAGCTGATCTAACGAGTCAACAACGCGCTCGAAGGGGAGCTCAAGGTTCATATCCCGTCCACTTTGAGCAATGAGGTGACGATCACCGATTACAATCGTCGGTGTATGAACCCGGACTAATGCCTTTAGGATAATTTCGACGCCAATCCCAGCGGCATCACCAAAGGGAAGAGCGAGATACAATCTCTTCATGACTCGATGATAACAAGGCACCATTAGGGTGTCCAGAGGAACGTGAGTGCTGAATGAGCATCGCATCTATCTTATAGACAAGCGGTTTTTCAGGTTTTATACTTGTCAGTAGCAACGCGACTTGGAGTATGTATGAATAAACGATATTCAAGCCTCCTCATCACGGTAACACTTCTTCTGATTCTCTCATCAGGAGGACTCTTTGCTGATGTCCATGTAACGTACACCCCTGCTACTACTATCTACCTCATACCATCACCCGGGGCGTTCACCCACCCGACGATGGTAGGGGCTCAACTTGGTCACTTTGAAGTGTGGTCTGATAATGGATTCCTATACACCCCGGCGCTCACCGTCTCACCTGATGCGTACCACGGGAGCATTACCATGACGGGCCTCTACTCTTGGACTCCACCCTCTGGCGCATATATTCACACGAGCCTCGCTTTTAATGTCGTCTTTCTCTCCTACCGAAAAGGGACCGCTCCGGCAAATGGGGTGCTATCCCAAGCGTGGGGAGAACCTCGAGTGGGCCTTATGGGCAGCAGAGTAAACCAAGAGGCTACCCAGGCCCTTCCTCTGTTAATCGACGTCTACCTCATCAACAGCAATATCGATAATGGGGTCACTGGAGCTGCTACCAGTGGAACCCCTGCCCAAGGGTTTTTCCTCCATACCGCCTACACGTTTAACAACCCATTTAACCCAAGCTTTGGCTTTGCTGTTGCAGATCAACCCGATACTGACATTGGCACCTACCTCCATGGATCTACCGTTAGCTCCACCCCAGGTCAGTCAGGCACATTCGTTGAAGTTAACGGTGTTGATACTGGCCATGAAACCATCCCGATTCTTAACCCAGGGGCTATTGACGGCGATGGTGAGATGTATTACGTTGAAGAGCCACCCGAAGAGGCAGAAATTCACACTTTCTTTAGTTTGGAATCGAATACCGTCCCCATCACCCTTAGCCAATTTACCGGTCAACAGGTGCGAAAGATAAATACTGCAATCTTAGAAGTTGAGGTTACCCATCCCCAAGGTGGGGAAAAAGCAAATGTTGATGTGGTGTTTACCGATGATTGCCCGCCTGGGTTAAGTGGCTTCCACCTCCTTCATCTAACTCCTGGGCCCTCTATCCCCTATAACCTCTATTGGGGGAACCAAACTACCCAGATTTCTAAAGGCCAGCCAATCCCGTGGAATGGCTTAGGTGCGGGAATCCACCGAAAAGATATATACATGGGAAGGATTAATGCGAATACTGCCGCTTCCGCCGCTGAAGGACAGTATAAGGCGTGTATCACTGTCACGATTATAAACCGTGATTGAGGGCATTCTTAAGAATTGACAAGCAAGAAACTCTCTTTTATGTTGTAGGTGAAAGGTTTCCTTAAGGAGCGAGCTATGAGTCGATACCGAGATGAAGAAGAACTGGATGATGAGGAAGATCGGTACTTCAGTGGTCTGGAGGACGATGAGGACTTTGACCAACGAGAATCAATGCAGTTTCCGATCGATGATGATGAACTCATTGATGAAGAGGAAGATGATGAACTCCTCGATGATGGGTTCATGGTAGACGGGGATGATTCCTTTGAAGACGAGCTCTTCGATGATGAGGATGATGAATTTGACTACTATGATGATGACTTCTAGTTCTTACTATGAGTGATTAAAGCACAGCTTACGGGCTGTGTTTTTTTGTGTTTATACACAACTCATGTATGAATATTCATATTTATGCATACGCATATTTACAAATATTCACTCACCAAGTATAGTTACGCAATGTTACTCATGTCTGTTGGAGGATATTGTCATGAAACGGATACTGACCACACTTGTAGTATTGAGCGTGTTTACTGTACTGCTCATCGCCGGTGGCCAAAGTGATAAGGCTGCAAAGGCCGACTACACTGTTGGAATTAGCAAGCTCCTTGCCCACCCCGCCTTAGATGCCGCTGAACAAGGAATGATCGATTACCTTACATCTGCCGGCCTTTCAATTAGCTTTGACAAACAAAATGCCAACGGAGATATCTCCACCGCGTCGTCAATCGCCCAGAAGTTTAAGAGTGATAACGTCAACGTTGCTGTTGGTATTGCAACGCCCTCGGCTCAAGCACTCGCCCAAGTCTTTGGGCCTAACCAGAGCACCGCTGTTGTCTTTAGCGCCGTCACCGACGCCGAAGAAGCGGGCCTTGTTGCGAAGAACATCGCTGGAGTCAGTGACATGAACCCCGTTGAAGAGCAAATCAAGCTCTTAATGGATATCACTGGGGCGAAGCGCATTGGAAACATCTACGCCTCTGGAGAAGCAAACGGTGTTGTCCTGATGGAGATGGCCAAAGCTGCAACAGTGAAGTTTGGTGGTGAATTCGTCCCCGCTGCAATTAGCAACTCTAGTGAAGTAAAAATGGCCGCCCAGTCGATCATTGATCGAGTTGATGCCATCTACATTGCAACGGATAACGCGGTGATCAGCGCCATCGCCAGTGTTGATGATGTTACAACCAAGGCGAAAAAGCCGCTCTTCAGCGCTGACCCAAAGGCGATCGATGGCCTGAATGCGATCATCGCGTGGGGCTTCGATTACTACAACATTGGAATCGAAACTGGTAAGGTCGTTGAACAAATCCTTAAGGGTGCTGATGCTGGCTCTATTGGAACGGTGTACGTTACCGACCCAACGAAGTTTGAACTTTGGTTCAATCTTGATACTGCTACTCAGCTTGGCTATACTATTCCGCAATCACTTCAGGACGCTGCTGCGGTCCTGATCAAGGACGGTAAGCACGTAAGCCACTAATCGTTAGGTTTTTGACCGCCGGCTATTGTGTGCCGGCGGTTTTTCTTTGCGGGGGTATGTGATGATAGAAGGAATCTTTGTCGACGGTCTGATTTTCTCTTTGATGGTCATTGGGATTCTCATCAGCTATCGAATTTTAGACTTCGCTGATTTAACGTGCGATGGCTCGGTTGCTACCGGAGCTGCTGTCGCTGCGATGTCGATCGTAGCGGGTCTGCCAATCTCCCTCGCCTTAACCCTCTCCTTTCTGAGTGGAGTGATTGCCGGGATGATTACCGCTGCAATCCACAACAAATTAAAGATTCCGGGTCTTCTTGCTGGCATCCTTACAATGACAATGCTCTATTCAATTAACCTACGAATCTTAGGTAACAAAGCAAACGTCCCCCTCCTTCGCGTTGAAACGCTTTATACCAAACTTCCCACTTTTTTTTCGTTCTTCTCCTCAGAAATTGCCTCCCTCGTCGGAACACTCATCGTCGTTCTTATCATAAAGAGCCTCGTTGATCTTTGGTTCCGAACTGACTTAGGAGTCTCCATGGGAGCGATGGGGGGAAACGAGCAGATGGTCATCAGTCAGGGAATTAACCCTGAAGTCCTTAAGCTCATGGGCATCGGCCTTTCCAATGGATTAATTGCCCTCTCCGGTGGGCTCCTTGCCCAATATCAAGGCTTTGCCGATGCGAACTTAGGCCAAGGAATGGTTGTCCAAGGCTTAGCTGCGATTATGATCGGTGAATTCCTTTTCTCCTCCAACCGAATCAGCCTGTTGACGCTTCGGGCTATCTTTGGAGCGATTATCTACAAAGCCCTCCTCTTCTTCGGCCGTAAGTACGGCTACTTAGTTAATATTACCCCCAATGACTTTAAACTGCTCACCGGTATCTTGGTGATCGTCAGCCTCTTCATCGCCCAAGGCCGAAGCGCTGCTTCTTCCCGGGGTGCTCGGAAAAAGGCAATCGCCCGCAGTAAAGCTCAGGAGGAGATTCATGCTTAATCTTGAACACATAACAAAAGTCTTCTACCCCGGCACTGTCAATGAAAAGCTTGCCCTTTCTGATATCAACCTTCACGTCAACAAAAGTGATGTCATCTGTGTGATTGGCTCCAATGGATCGGGAAAGTCGACGCTCTTTAACCTCATCGCCGGTACCTACCCAGTAACCAATGGAACGATTACCTTCGACGGGTCGGATATTACCCATAAAGCGGAGTACCGCCGGGCGATGACAATTGGACGAATTTTCCAAGATCCCACAAAAGGCACTGCGGCTAACATGAGTGTTGAAGATAATATGGTCACCGCCGAAACAAAGGGAATGAAGGGCCTGAGGATTAGCTTAAACAACGCCAAGCGAGAAGAGTTCCGTGAGCTGCTTAAACCGATTGGCCTTGAAGGACGATTAAAAGATAACGTTGGACTTCTCTCTGGTGGTCAACGCCAAGCACTCACCCTCTTAATGACGGTAATGAGCCGACCGAAGATGCTCCTCCTTGATGAGCACACCGCTGCCTTAGACCCCCGCAACGCCCAAATCGTTATGGACCTCACCGAGCGCTTCATCACCGAGCAGAAGCTCACCGCGTTGATGGTCACCCACAACATGCAATTTGCCATCGATTTCGGCACGCGCCTCATCATGATGGACGAAGGACAAATCATCCTTGATGTTGCAGGAAAAGAGAAAGAGAGTCTCACTGTCGACAAACTGATCCACCTCTTTAAGGATTTACGGAATAAAACGTACGCAAGTGACGCTGGCTTGCTCACAAGTGACTAATAGGTACTTGTCGGGTTTTCAAGAACACCATAGGATAGGGTTGAGGACTCACTTTGCCCAACAATACCCGACCTGCTGATCATCGCCAATTTTTCGAACCTGGCTTCCTCTTTAAACTCATCATCCCCTTGATGTTGGAGCAGTTGCTTAACGTCACGATCGGGATGGCAGATATCGTCATGGTTGCCACCGTCGGGGAAGAAGCGGTCAGCGCAATTAGCCTCGTCGATTCAATCACAATCCTCATCGTCACCCTCTTCGCCGCCTTTGCCACTGGTGGAGCGGTTGTTGCCAGTCAGTACCTCGGCCGCCGAGATGATGAATCAGCAAACGTCGCTGCGGAGCAACTTCTCAGTCTTGGAGTCCTTGTTGCCACGGCGCTCTTACTGATCTGTATGCCGTTTCGCCGCCCGATCATCGGAACAATCTTTGGAAAAATCGAGCCCCTCCTCCTCGACTACGGCTCAACGTACTTCTTCTACATCCTTCTCTCCCTCCCCTTCCTCGCTGCGTACAACAGCGGGGCGGCCCTCTTTCGCTCAATGGGCAATAGCCGGATTTCACTCTACGTCAGTGTTATCATGAACGTCTTGAATATTGGAGGAAACGCCTTCTTAATCTTCGTACTGAAGATGGGGGTTGCTGGGGCGGGTTTATCAACTCTCGTGAGTCGAATCATCGGCTCATTCTTAATCCTTCTGCTTCTTCGAAACCCCCGCAACCGAATCAGTGTTCGGCGTTATCGAATCTTTGCCATTAAAGGGTGGATGGTGAAGAAAATCCTCCGTATCGGAGTTCCAAATGGCGTTGAGGGCTCAGTCTTCCAGATCGGTAAACTTTTAGTCCAAGGCTTTATCGCTTCGTTTGGAACAGCGAGCTTAGCGGCGAACGCAATCGCCGGCAGCGTTGCCTCCTTCATCAATATCCCTGGTGGGGCGATCTCAATGGCGTCGGTGACGATTATCGGCCAAACCGTTGGGGCGAAGCGAACTGACCTCTCCGTTTTTTACGCCAAGCGCCTTCTTCTCTTCGCCTACATCTCGATGGTGATTCTCGCTACCCCGATTTACTTCCTCTCCCCCCGCATTGCGACGTTCTTTGCCTTAGGCAGTGAAGCCACTGAGATAGCGATCATCCTCTTTAAAGCGAATACGATCGTCTCGATTCTCTTTTGGTCATCTTCCTTCGTCCTGCCCAACTTCCTCCGTGCCGCGGGCGATGCAAAGTTTACGATGCTCGTCTCGATCATCAGCATGTGGCTTCTGCGCGTCGGAGGATCATACATCCTAGCAATGAACTTCGGCTGGGGGGTGTACGGGGTGTGGATAGGAATGTTTATGGATTGGGTGCTCCGCTCGATCGCCTTTGCGTGGCGTTTCTTACGGGGAAAGTGGAAAGAGATTCAGCTGATTTAAAGCTCCCGCCACAGCCGCTCGAGGGCGTAGAACTCCCTAAGCTCTTCACTCATCAAGTGAACGATGATATCCCCACAGTCGATCAACTCCCACCCATCCCCGGCGGGTTTCTTCTGGCGGTTTGCTACGGCAATTCCTCGCTCATTTAACAAATCCCAGATGTTGTGAACAACTCCTCGGAGGTGGCCAACACTGTTGACAGTGGCGATGATGAAGCAATCCGTCCATGAAGAACGGTCACTGACATCGATGAGATGAACATCCTTACAGCGGTGGTCTTCTAAGTACGTCACAATTGCTTGGGCATCACTGGCGGTTCGTTCATTCATTCTTCGTCTTTCTCCTCATTTGGTACAATCGAACATTGGCGATGTATTCTTCTAAAAATTCTGGTTCAACCTCACTGCCTCGAAGGTCGAGGTAGGTAGTTGTATCGATCCGCGCTAAGGCGCGATAAAGGTTCGCCTCTTCGATTAACAGTGCAAGTGTATCGATGAAGGGGGTTTTCCTCAAGGCCTTCTTCTGCCCAATAAGTGCAGCGAGTGGATCATCGGCGCCCGTAACCTCAACGAGGGTGGTAAGATACCCCCTTACCTCATCCAACAGCTCAGGGTCCAATAAAACAGTGTTTGCCGGAGTAATCTCTGGCTTTCCAGCAACTAGAACAACAGCGAGATCGTTATGCTCAGCCCACACATAGGCACTGAAATCCTCCCCCTCGTAACACATGGTCTCTGAGAAATCAGAAGTGCAGCTGAGGAGTAAGAGGGCTAATAAAAAGGTGGGTATTAGTATTACTCTTCGCTTCATCGCCCCTCCAATTCAGCGATGAGCTGGCTCGTCACATCAAAGATTGGTTTGCCTTCACGTTGGAGGTAAGCCACGCTACGATTGAGAATTTGGTAGACGAGGTTCTCGATCGTTGGGGCGCGCAGAAGCTCACTTCGATCTTCACGGGAAAGAAAGCTTCGATTTGGGTCGAGGTAGTCACTGACAAAGAGGATGTACCCAAGACTTCCCATCTCAACACTGCCGAGGGTGTGGTAGCGGATTGCTGAAGTAATCGCCTCACGTGCACCCATCGTTTTTAGGATGTGAGCACCCACTGGGGCGTGGAGTAACTCAGGGATTTCAGCTTCCCCTTCTATGAGGTGAAGATTATTCGCCTTGATGTACGCTTTGAGCTTCGCTTCACTCCACGAGCGGGCGATATCATGCCCAAGACCGACGGTAGTCAAATCGTAATGATCAGCGTGGAGAGAGTAATGATCGTTAAAGTAATGGCAGAGTTGGGTTACACTTCGGCTGTGCTGAAGACGCTTTGGTGTTAGATTCGCCTCAAGCGCGGTAGAGTCGATGGTCTTGGACATAGTGGGCGACCTGGGGCGTCATCAGTTTTTCAATAGCGGGATCAAGGTCTTCATCCGCTTTGAGCGCTGCTAAGGCACTTCGGATAATCGTTGAACTCTCTTCAACGGTGGGGTTATCTAAATAAAAAAGATCAGCGGCGAGGTCATCAAATTCGATTACTGAATCCTCGCGGCGAATGACGATGAAGCGTACCAACTCTTTTAGCTCTGGGTAGTGGTACCACTCCTTTAAGTGGCGCAGAAGATCATCACCTAAGAGTAGGCCCAACCGTCCTTTGATGGAGTACGTTAAGTAGAGCTCTTTGACGGTGTCGTACGTGTACGAAGGCCCTGGG
>JBBADN010000041.1:0-8587 GCA_041656455.1 Sphaerochaeta sp.
ACGTGGTTTAAAAGGCCACTTTCTCGGAGGAGGATCATCCACCCATACACCCGGATTAACTCACTGACCCAGAAAGGAACGAGGATGAGAATCATTAAAACACCTACGTACCGCCCCTTTACCATCTTGGAGATGTAAAAGGAAACAGGGAGGGAGATAACCATTACTAAGAACGTTACTAAGAGGGAGTACGCCGCCGTTCGCACAAAGGTCAGCCAATAGATTGGCTCTTTGAAGAAGGCGAGGTAGTTATCCATCGTTGCTTTTCCTGTATTCGCCTTCGTAAAGGAGAGACGGAGTAGCTCTAAGTGCGGTAGCACAATAAGGAGCACCAGCCAAAGAAGAACGGGGAGGAAAAAGAAGAGGAAGCCCCACTGAATTGGTTTTCTATTCTTCATCATATAACTTCCAATCACTGCGCTTAAAGCACGTCGTCTTATTCATATCCCATCCGATGTGGATGCGATCACCCGCTTTGATGTAGTCAAACTCCCGCGTCTGCGGCAGAGCAACAACGAGTTCATCAGCTGAGTCGACGGGTTGGACGATGAGGCGGCTATTGCCCGCATCAAAGAGAATCGAGCGAACATCGACGGGAAGAACGTGGAAATCTTTGCGTTCACTGCCGGGGTTGATAATAACTGACTCGGGGCGAACAAACAGATCGTACTCTTCATCGTCGCCTCTCGTTTCAATACTCTGGGCGAGGATGAAGTCAAAACCGTTGTTGTAGCGCGCTACGGTCTTTCCATCGTGGTCGTGGCGAATGAGGACGCGGAGCTTATTGTTATTGCCCACAAATTGAGCAACAAACGAAGAGTGGGGTTCGTGGTAGAGCTCCTGCGGAGTCCCGATCTGCTCAAAGCGGCCGTTGTTCATCACCGCTACGGTATCGCTCATCACCATCGCTTCACTCTGGTCGTGGGTAATATAGACAAAGGTGGTTCCCACCTGAGCTTGCAAGTTCTTCAGCTCCACTTTCATGTGCTCGCGGAGTTTGGCGTCTAACGCCCCAAGGGGTTCATCGAGCAGGAGAACCGTTGGTTCCATGATGAGGCAGCGGGCGATTGCGATCCGTTGCTTCTGGCCCCCCGAGAGCTGACTGATCTGCTTCTTTCCTGAGCCCGGAAGACCAACTCGCTCTAAGAGCTCTTGGACTTTCTTATCAACATTTGGTCCTTTCTCCCCTCGCCGCCGTAAGCCAAAGGCGATGTTTTCATGGACGTTCATCATGGGAAAGAGGGCGAGGTTTTGGAAGACGAGGTTTACGGGCCGCTTATTGGGGGCAACCCCTTCCATATCTTTACCATTAAAGAGAAGGGTTCCACCATCGGGCTTATAAAAGCCGGCGATCATCCTCAGCAAGGTGGTTTTTCCACACCCCGATGGACCGAGGATCGAGAAGAATTTACCGTCTTCAACTTCAAAGGAGACGTTATCAACTGCGGTAAAATCACCAAACTTCTTGGTGATGTTTCGAACAGAGAGTGCACTTTCCATACTATTGGGTACCTATTTGGAGGCGAGGCCAATAGCTGGTTTCCCAGCCATTGGCACAATGACACATCACGCTCTTAGCGAGCTGCTTGGATCTTATCCAAGGTTTTTCCTTCCATCTCCTCAACACCTGCGGGGACAGTTGGATACCAGTTAATGTTTGCAAGAACTTCAGGGGGTAAGCCACGGGTGAAGTTTGCCTTAATCTCTTCATCAAGGAAGTTCACCGCGTCTTTACTCGCCGTTCCATACGTCTCACGGTTGGTGAAAAACGCTGCGTTCTCGGGGCGGAGCATGAAGTTGATGTACGCATAGGCAGCTTCGAGGTTTTCACTTTTTGCGGGAATAGCAAAGGTATCAACCCACGCCAAGGCACCACTGGTTGGGGCGAAGTAGTCGATATTTGGATTCTCAGAGTGGAGTTTCCAACCCGCCTGCTCCCACGCACTCGCTGCCCACACTTCTTCAGTAAGAAGGGATTGGAGGAGTTGGTCCCCGTTGTCCCAGTAGAACTTTACCGCCGGTTTTCCTGCGATAAGGACTTTTTCCATATCGTCTAAAAACTTTTGGTACGCTACGGGATCGTCGTAGAGTTCAAAGGGATCGTAGCCGAGGGAGAAGCCCATGCCGATCAGCGTCGGGCGCTTGAGGCGATAGGAAACGCGGCCAGCATACTTAGGATCGAGGAGGTCTTTAAAGTCCTTCACATCCGGTGCTTTTGCCGTGTTAATGACGAGTCCTTCTGTTCCGTAGATGTGTGGAATTGCGTAGGATTGGCCGTTTACAAGGGTGTTCTTCTTTACCGCTTCTAAGAGGGATGGGTCGATTTGATCGATGTCTAAGCGGGAGTAGTCGATCGCTTGGTAAATACCATACTGCTCGACGACTGAGGAGATGCGGTCCTGCGAGGGTTGAGCGAGGTCAAAGCCACCGCCACGGGTCGCCCGCAACTTACTGATCATCTCTTCGTTATTACTGAGGGTAATTTCAACTTTGTACCCCGTTTCTGCCTCGAACTTATCGAGCAGCTCTTGGGGGGCGTACCCCGACCATGTAATGATTCTCAGTACCTGATTCTTTGATTCTTTGGAACCTTGAGCGAAGACGAGACCGCTCAAGACAACCAAGACCAAGAGTAGCATTAATACTCTCTTCATAGAAATCCTCCTTTAGGATTGCGAGCTTATTTTTCCTACCATGTACATGGTAACCTCCATCTCGCCTGTGTATGGTAAAGCCCTCTTAGGGAGAAGTCAATTCTAAATAATAAAGCGCAAATTTGTTCAAAATTGCTTAATAATTTTGGTGTTTTCCGAAATTTAGCCTCTTCATATTTATACTTATTTACCGATTGCATATCCGTGGTTAAGAGACATGTTTCTCCCTTCTGAGTGTGTTAATCAGACGATATCAACAAATAAGAGATGACAGACCTACTCATATTGACTACAATAGAGTCCACTAGCTTAGAACAAGCTAAAATTTTTGAAAGGAGATTTTCACATGAACAAGAAACTGTTTATTCTGGTTCTGGTTGTGGCGATGATCTCTGTTGGCCTCTTTGCTCGAGGGGCTGCAGAAGAAGCAGTTGCTGCACCTAAAGCTGAAACTCAGGTTATCTTGGGTTCTTCAACCCAAGTCAACGCCGACTTCTTTGACGGCTGGACCAACAGTGCAACGAACAAATACCTCAAGGATTTAATGAATGGGTATGAAACGGTATCCTGGACGAAGGAAGGCCGCTATGAAATTAACCCCACTGCAATTAAGTCTTGGATGGCAACCGACAACGCTGATGGTTCAAAGACCTATCTGTTCAACATCGCCGACAACCTTGTCTACAACGATGGTACTCGCATTCTTGCAAAAGACTACGTCTTTGCGATTCTCTATGCCGCGTCCCCTCAAGCCGTTGAAATCGGCGCCCAATATGGGGTTGGACCTGAGTATGTTGGCTACGATGCCTTCCACAGTGGAGCAGCAAAAGAATTTGCTGGTATCCGCCTCTTAGGCGACTACTCCTTCTCGATCACGATCGATCCAGAAGAACTTCCCTACTTCTTTGACCTCTCCCTCGTCTCCGTCGGACCGTATCCCTCCCACGTAATCGCCCCTGGCGTTACGGTCAAGGATTCAACAAAGGGCGCCTACCTCTCCGACAACTTCACCGCTGATTTACTCCGCGACACGATTCTTACGCCAAACACCGGCTATCGCTATCGCCCCCTCGTAACCAGCGGCCCGTATCAATTCGAAAACTTCAACCCCGCCGACTCCACCGCTTCGGTGGTTCTAAACCCGAAGTTCTTGGGTTCCTACGACGGTGCTAAAGGCTCGATTTACCGAATCATCATCAAGTTGACCAACACGGCAACGCAGATGGATGAGCTGAGAACTGGCGCAATCGACATGCTCCAAGGCATCAGCGGTGGTGAGCAAATCACCCGTGGTCTTGATATGCATGATGAAGGAATCGTAAGCTTTGCTTCCTATCCGCGCTACGGCTATGGAAAGATTGCGTTTGCGTGTGACTTCGGACCAACTCAGTTCGACGCCGTTCGCCGGGCGATTACCTACAGCCTCGACCGAAACGAATTCGCTCGCCTCTACACCGGTGGGTATGGAATTATCGTAAACGGGTACTATGGCGCATCGATGTGGGAGTACATTGAAAACAAAGACCTCCTCGATCGTGAGCTGAACGACTATTCGTACAACCTTCAGAGAGCTGAGCAAGAGCTGATCAACGACGGCTGGACGTTAAACAAAGACGGCCGACCCTTCACCAAGGGTGTTGACTCCATCCGCTACAAGCGCGTTGATGGCCAGCTGATGCCGCTCATCATCGAGTGGGCAAACACCGCTAACAACCCAGTCTCTGACTTAATCGCAGCAATGCTCGTTCCTGAAGTTCGAAACATTGGTATGCAGATTAACGGAACCACCGTTGACTTCGCAGTCCTGCTCGACCACCTCTACAAAGATGGTATTGACGAGCCAGTGTACGGCATGTTCAACCTTGGAACTGGCTTTAACACCACCCAAGCGTACTGGTACTACTACTCCACTGATCCCGAGTACTTCGGAAACTACAACACCAACTTCATCGCTGATGCCGAGCTCGAGTCAATCGCGCTTGACATGAAGAGAACCGATCCTCAGGATCTGAAGGGTTGGACTGATAAGTGGATTCGCTTCCAGAAGCGCTGGAACTACTTGATGCCGGACATTCCACTCTACTCGGATATCTACCACGACTTCTTCAACCCAAGAATCGTGAACTATGATTCCTCTTCGACGTGGGATTTCCCGTACGCAATCCTCCGCGCCGACGTCAAATAAAGCATTTGACCCAATGTCCTGGGACAGCCGTTTGGTTGTCCCAGGCATATCTTTCCCAAAGGAAAATTGCCCATGTTCAAGTATGTTCTTAGGCGCCTACTGTATATCGTAGTCGTTTTTCTTATCGCTTCAGTGCTCCTCTTTGCCTTGTACAAGTCTGTCCCAGGCGACCCTGCCCGCATGATGATCGAAGGCAACAAGGCGAATATGAAGCCCGCCGAATATGAAGCCCGCTATCAAGACGCCGTAAAGAAGCTCGGCCTTGATAAGCCCGTTATTGTCCAATATTTTACCTGGCTCTATAACACTCTCCGCGGTGATTTTGGCTACTCCCTTACCTACAAGATGCCGGTTAGGCAGATGATCGGTGTTCCAATGAAGAACACGATCATGCTTAACGTCTGGTCATTAATACCCGTCTTCGCGATTACCCTTCCCCTTGGAATCGCCACCGCAGTAAGGCGGAACACTCGATTTGACTCTAGCGTGCAAGTCATTACGATCATCGGCTACAGCCTGCCGTTCTTCGTCATCGCCTTGCTCTTTATCTTCTTATTTGCCGTGAAGCTCCCAATCTTTCCCATCAGCGGGGTTCAAACCCCCGGCCTTAAGGGATCACCCGCGCGCTTGTACCTCGATAAAATTTACCACATGGCCCTGCCCTTGATCGTCATGGTCTTTACCTCCCTCGGTGGCTTAACCCGCTACGTCCGAGCGACGATGATTGAAGCGCTGGGAATGGACTACATCCGAACTGCCCGAGCAAAAGGCTTATCGGAAAAAGTCGTTATTTACTCCCACGCGTTCAGAAACGCCCTCATTCCATTTATTACCATCATGACTGGATGGTTTATCTCCATCTTCAGTGGATCGGTTGTTATCGAACGGACGTTCTTATGGAATGGAATGGGTAAAGTAATTATTGATGCATTAAACCAACAAGACTTCGCCGTCTCGCTTGCGATGGTGATGTTTTATCTCATACTCAGTCTTATTGGCAACCTTTTAATGGACCTCTCCTACGGGTTTGCCGACCCTCGGGTCAAACTGGATTAGGAGCAGGATACTATGGCAAAAAAACCGTACGGATCAACATTTAGTGACGTCCTTAAAACCCTCTTTTTCGGCCGACGGGCGGCGACTCTCTCCATCTTGGAAGAGGAGCAAGTCCAAAGCCCCTATCGAACGATGCTCAAGAACTTCCGCGAGAAGTGGAGTGCAATGCTTGGGGTGTACATCTTCTTAGGCATCTTCTTGGCGGTCTTTATTCTCCCAATCTTCTTCCCGCTGAACCTTCAATTCCAAGACCCCACCCAACAAAACACCCGACCTTCCTCCTCGTTCATGGCGTATAACAAAGCCCTCAAGGGCAACGTAGCCTCGATCGATGGGGGATCGGTCTTTGGCGTTGGTGTCGATCAACATGGCAAACTCTACCAGTGGGGAACGTTAACGGCGAAGCTGCAGAAGATGCCCCCAAGCGATGTGCAGTACGTCCAAGTCTCCGCTGGCTTAGACCACGCCCTAGCTCTCGACATCAATGGAAAAGTCCACACCTGGGGTAATGATCGCTTTACGCTGAATATGATCCCTCCCGAGCTTTCTTCTCGGAAGGTCAAGCAAGTCCTCGCTGGCCACCAAATCTCCATCGCCCTCACCGAGGGTGGAGAAATCTACGTCTGGGGAAACTCCAACTTGATCTCAATCCCCGTTCCAAGGGATAAACAAGGCTCCTTTACGAAGGTCGTCGCCAATACGACCCTCGCTGCTGCGATCACCAACACCAACGAGTTGATCATGCTCTCCTCCAAGGAGACGCCCTTTACCTACATCCCTTCTGAGATTCAAGGCAAAGTCCAAGACGTTGCCCTTACTGAGCGCTCAGCAGCTGCGGTGACGACCGATGGGACGATCTTTGTGTGGGGTGGTGATGATTACGGGGTGAAAGAAATTCCCCCAACAGCTCAAGGAAAGGCAATTGCCCTCACAGCAGGACGCAGTCACTTCGTCGCCCTCTTAGATGATGGAAGTGTCGCTTCGTGGGGCCGAAACAACTACCGTCAAACAAAGAGCCCAAGACTTACCGATATCGTAGCAATTCAAAGCGCGTACTACCAAAACTACGCGATCGACTCCAAGGGTAATATCCACACCTGGGGCTTGAAAGGCTACCTGATGGGCACTGACCAGTATGGGCGCGACCTCTTTACTCGGCTCTTAACCGGCGGGCGCGTCACTCTGACAATTGGCGCAATCGCCGTCATCATCAGTGGAATCATCGGTATTGTCCTTGGCTCGTTCTCGGGCTACTACGGCGGAAAGACTGACATGTTCTTAATGCGGTTAGCCGAAGTGGTCAACGCCATTCCCTTCCTCCCCCTTGCGATGATCTTAAGTGCGATCATCGGAAGTAGAATTAGTGAAACCGGAAGAATCTCGATGATCATGGTGATTTTGGGCCTTCTTTCCTGGCCCTCTTTAGCTCGCTTGGTGCGCGGTCAAATCCTCGCTGCCCGGGAGCAGGAGTTTGTCACCGCGGCAAAAGCGATGGGTATTACGGAGATGAAGATCATCTTCAAGCACATCCTGCCAAACGTCATCACCGTCGTACTGGTAAACCTCACACTGAGCTTTGCCTTATGTATGCTCTATGAATCTTCGTTAAGTTACCTTGGCTTTGGAGTTAATGAACCGAACGCAACGTGGGGCAATATGCTCTATGGATGTAATGACTCGACTGTTATGTCGCTCTACTGGTGGCGCTGGGTCTTCCCGGCGATCGCGTTGAGCCTCTGTACGGTGAGTATCAACATGGCCGGTGATGGCATGCGTGATGCAATTGACCCGAAGTCAAATGATAGATAGGAGTACTGCTGTGTCGATCTTACTTCAATTAACCGACCTGCACACATATTTCACCACGAAGCGGGGGATCGTTAAAGCTGTTAACGGCGTCTCCTACACCGTGGAAGCGGGAAAAACCTTGGGGGTTGTCGGCGAAAGTGGCTGTGGCAAATCTGTCTCAGCGATGTCGATCCTCAAGCTGCTAGATGGGAATGGGTATATTGCCTCGGGGTCAATCACCTTCAAAGGCCAAGAGCTCACCTCCCTCAGTGACAAGGAGATGTACGAGATTCGCGGAAACGCGATTTCCGTTATCTTCCAAGAACCGATGACGAGTTTAAACCCCGTCTTCACGATCGAAAAGCAAATTAGCGAAGCGTTCATGGTCCACCAAGAGATGGACAAGAAGACCGCAGCTAAGATGTCTGTTCAAATGCTCAGCGATGTTCAGATTCCAAACCCTGCACAAGTCGCGAAGCAATATCCCCACCAACTCAGTGGGGGAATGCGCCAGCGCGTTATGATCGCGATGGCCCTTGCGTGTAAGCCCGACTTACTCATCGCCGATGAGCCGACAACTGCGTTGGATGTGACGATCCAAGCGCAGATCCTCCGGCTGATGAATAACCTCCAAAAGGAGAAGGGAACAGCAATCCTCTTCATCACCCACGACCTCGGGGTCATTAACCAAATGGCGGACGATGTTGCGGTGATGTACAGTGGTGAAGTCGTTGAGATGGCCCCCGTTGAAGTCATCTTCGGCGATGACAAATACTCTCACCCGTACACCGAAGGGTTGATGCTCTCAATTCCCCGCCTTGATACGGTGACGCAATCGAAGTTAGAGACGATCGCCGGGAGTGTCCCCCACCCCCTCGATCTTCCCAAAGGATGCTTCTTCGCC